>CAYWMW010000029.1:5388-23128 GCA_964458975.1 uncultured Lewinella sp.
GTAGTATTGTAGTCGCTGCCGCATGTTGGAGGGGTGGGGTGCTCACTTCGTTCGTAGCGGCTTCGCCTTAAACGAAAACAGGCGTTACCGAAGTGATGGATTACTTCGGCAACGCCTGTAATGTTTGTCTCGTACTATAGTATTGTCGGCTCTGTAATGAGTGGTAGCTATGCAACGCCTGCAACGTGCGGCAGCAACTACACTACTACAAAACTACACTACTATTGTACTAAACCGATAGCTGCAAGTCCGGTCCAAAAGCGTAGTTCCGCACTGCATCCAGCAGCCGGCGGCGGGCGCTGAAGCGCACGCGCGGCACGGATGCCTGGGCCTGGGTGAGCTCCGCCAGCTCTCCGCGCAGAACCGGGTCAGCGGCCAGGGCCGCCTCCGTCGCCCGCGTCTGGGCTGGGGTGCTTTCGCCGTACAAATAGGCGATCATGTCATTTGAGGTAAAAGTTTGCTTCATGATGATCCTTTAAGTTTCTAAAAAAATGGGTTAAAAAATTGGCCGGAAACCGACCTTATATTTTCTTTCGACAACCGACAACCGACAACCGACAACCGACAACCGACAACCGACAACCGACAACCGACACCTACTCCCGCATCCAGGTCTGCGTCCGGTAAAGCCCGGTCCAGTGCTTACCACGGATGAAGAGCTTGTCGGTATTATTATTTTCGTACCATGCGGAGAGTTTGTACTCCGAGCCTTTCTGGGGGTCGAGAATGGTTCCGCCAGACCAGTAATCTTCGTCGGCCTTGAGGTTTTTGATGATAACGAGGCCGAGCATTGGGCGGCCCTTGTCTTTGCCGCTGCATTTATCGCAGACAGCACCGTCGTTGCCGGTCAGGATCTTGGCGATTTTACCGAAGTATTTACCGTCTTGTTCGTAAATTTCGATGACGGATTTTGCCTCGCCGGTATCGTCGTCGATACTTTGCCAGCGGCCGGTAGGGGCAGCAAGGGATTGGGCCTGAAGACCGACTGAAAATAAGACCGCAATGAGAAGAAGGAAAGTGTAGCGTTTTGCCATGAATCTCTTTTTGGTGTGCGATGGAATAACGGTATAACTGTCTGTTTTGGTATCAGGTTCAGTATTTTTTGGCGCGGAACGCAGGTGCAAAGAAGGATACCTTCGGAAGAGCTCAAGTCTATCACCGTTTTAAACGTATATTTATCACTAAATGACCCAAACACACCTACAACAACTGAACGACATCATCCTGGCCCCTGACGAAGCAGGCAAGCTGGTCGCGTACAAAGCGAAGGGCTTTCCCCAAAATCGGGAAATCTACCTGGTGTCAGGTAATCCGGTAACGGAAGTGATCACCTTCGCCCAGCACGACTGCGTATTGCTCCGAACGGATAAGGAAGATTACCTGCGCAACCTGAGCAACGAGCCGGTCGCGGAGGGCGAACGCTGGGCGGATCATTACTTCGAGCCCCACACCAACAGCCTTTACCGCCAGGATGAGCGCGGAAACTGGTACGATCTGGAAGGTTTTCGCTTGCGAGCGCCGGTATTTCTAAAGGGGGAAGTTTTGGTTTCTCTGCCGGGTAAGGTCAGCCGTAAGTCGTGGTCTTTTGCTGGGCGGGAAGCAATGATTAGTACGCACGGGCAGCTTATTCAGGTCGGTAAACTAGTGTACGATACGGCATTGGAACCGGTGCATTACTTCGGGGAGAAACTAACGGGGCTTGGCCGGGGCCACATCTCCTTCGGAGGAACGGACCAGTGGCAGGAGGTATACCGTGGCCTGCTGGGCCGTGGCTTTATCAACGAGTTTACGGGGGCGCCTTTGCTGATAAATGACGAAGAGATCGTTGGCCACGTCCGCTCAGCGCAACGCAAGCAGCATCACTTTGAGGTTTTTCGCTCGGAGACCAGAACGTACGTCCTGGAGAACCACTCGGAAGGAGAAATTCGTTTTGAGGGGTATCCCCTGGAACTTGACCTGGACACTTACCTCTGGCTCAATGAGACGGAAGTGATGTTGGCCAAAAACGGACGAGAACAGTTTTACCTCGACCTCAATACAAAGCAGCCCTTCCATATCGCGGAGGTAGGCATAGAACGCCTGAGAGTAATCAGCCGTGCGCCGATCCGTTTGCCGGGGGCCGATCTTTACAACGTTGCTACCGAGCACCGGGCTTTCGTTTACGACGCTTCTTCACGGTCTATTTATACCCTCAACGATGGTGCATTACAGCCGTCTTCGATTGCGGAGATCCCCGGTTTTGAAGCACACTTCTTCATGGCCGAAATAAATGGAGTCCGAAAGTTGTGCGACAAACGCACGGGAGCGGTGTTGCAATTCGGGCCGGAGCAACTTGAGGTTACGGAGGTTTTAGGGCGAGCCAGTGCTAAGTTGCTCAACGTCCGGGGAGCGTTGGGCCATAACTTTGTACTTGACCTCAGGCTCGGAGCAGATAAGGTAAGGCTGGCCACCGCCGACGGTAAGGTAATTGAAGAGGTAGTTGGAAATCCCTACCGAGTGGGAGATCACGCCCTGCAGCATATCCGCTTAGCCTCCCTCGGCGGCGTAGTGGATCGCCTGGTGGACCTGGAATTGGAAAAACTGACGACCTACACCTTACCCGAAGACTTAACAGAGTACCCCGACCAGCCGCAAAGCTCCTGCTACGGTGGAAACGCCTTACTCCGGATCAACTTCCAGGAGCCCTTCGAGGTGCAGGGTGAAAAATACTTCCGGGCAACTTTTCTGAATTACCTGGGCGAAGAGCGGGAAGTAGTACTTGAGCACAGCAACGCGCGGCCCATCCACATAGAAGGAGCCGGGCATCGCAACGAACTAATCGTTGGGTTCAAACCGGAAACTATTCACCGCCCCTACCGACTGGGAGAAAACGTAATGGTCGGCGCAATAACGCTGAACGAGGAACTAAAACAGGGCGAATTGCTTTTCTCCATCCACAAGAACAGGAGTTGGCTCCCGTTTTACGATAGTTACCTGCCGGTTTTTCGCCGGGTCATTCAACTTAAGGGGACAGATTACTGGCCGTGCTACCTCTTTGAGGTGCTAGAGCATAACGCAACGGGAGAATACATCGCCGTTGAGAAAGAAGAACCGTACCGCTTATTAGCACAGCGGAAGAAGGGGAAGGTCATTCCTAAGATTGTTACCACCAAGTCGCGTGCCCTCCTGGACCCTGACGAAGTAAGCGGACTGATAAAATTGTTTGTGGATCGGGGGATGCTGGTGGAGATAATCTAAAAAAAGCCCCTCCCGGAAAACCGGAAGGGGCGAAAAACTTAAAGTCGATCATGCAAAATTCTTACTACCGCAGCGCAAATGCTGTGGTGTGGTTCTTTACGTCTCCTGAAGAGACGATGAGTTGGTAGTCTCCGGATCGGAGCTGGTCTAGTTGGTAAGCACGGCGTACACCTTCGGTTCCGGATACCTGATCGGAAAACACCGTTTGGCCTTGCGCCGTGGCGATCTTAATGTCTACCCGCTTTTTGCTTTTGTTGGCGTAGGCAACAATGAGGGTTCTGTCTGAGTGGAAGTTCAGGGTTGGGTAAAAAAGGTGCTTCGCTTTGTTAGTGTTAACAACAACTTCCTTAGCGCTAACCTTTATTGGCAAGCTTGTTTCGCCAACTTCATCGGAGATGGTGACCTTATAGTAGTCACTTCTGCCGAGGGCAGCCATCTTAAAGCGTTTATTGAGGAAGCCTTCTTTTGCGATGGAGTCCTTGTATACCACGTTGCCATTACCATCGGTTAGTTTGAAGGCCGCAGCATGAGACAAGGCAACGGTACTACGGAAAACGATGGTACCACTAGTCACGTCGTACTGAACGGTAAGGTCCTGCGGCGCAACGGATGCCGTAGCGGTGGCCACAGCAAAAAGCAAAAGTATGGTGGTGAATAGTTTCATGTGTAGGGGATTTGATTTGTCAGTCATTGCATGTCCGACTCCCTTTGTTAATGCAAAGAACGGGCGGCTTTGGAAATCATTCGTTGCGGATATTATCGAATTTCAAGCAATTTTTAACTTGCAGGTAATTTGCGCGCAGTGAGGGGTAATCGATGCGTGTTTACATATATTTAACTGCGAAATTTCGCGATCTTAGCATCAATTAGAGACTTCGGACGTTACTAAGCCCGAACGCTTCGTCTAAAAACAAAGCAAAGTCTTTTCTTTTTTTACTCAGAGTTAGAACTTATGGAAGTTAATC
The DNA here is from genome assembly GCA_964458975.1 of uncultured Lewinella sp. Classification (GTDB taxonomy): domain Bacteria; phylum Bacteroidota; class Bacteroidia; order Chitinophagales; family Saprospiraceae; genus Neolewinella. Next base: position 9,591 of record CAYWMW010000029.1, read on the forward strand.
AGCATCCAGTACGTGAACAAGTAGTCCCCATTCCGGGGAATTCCTTTTTGGTTAAGCACTACGCTGACCCTAAAGCGCGCGCAAACAAAACACCTAACTGGCACTACCATCCTGAGTTGGAGTTGGTGTACGTTAGGGGAGGGCATGGCCGCCGTCACGTTGGTAGTCATGTTTCTCATTATACCGACGGGGAACTCATTCTGATTGGTTCCAACCTCCCACATTGGGGGTTCACAGATCGCTTTACCGGTAATAAGTCAGAAACAGTAGTGCAGTTTTCTACAGACTTTCCTTCGGCAGATTTTCTAAACCTGCCGGAAATGCGGAACGTCAGTAATTTGTTTGATCGGGCCCGTAACGGACTTTCCTTTAATGGTTATACCCGTAACGTAATTGGCTCTCGTCTGGAAGGGCTGATAGACCAGGCTCCGCTGAAACGGATGCTCTCTCTGATTGATATTTTACAGGAACTTGCGCTAAGTAGTGAGTACGAATCCTTGAATGCTGATGGGTTTCACCTTCAGATTGCTACCCACGGCTACGACCGCTTTAACGACATTCAACAGTTCATCAGTGATAACTTCCGTCGGGATATCCCACTGACCGAAGTAGCGCAAGTAGCCGGTATGACTGTTCCTTCCTTCTGCCGGTATTTTAAAAAGGTGACGGGGAACACCTTTATTAACTACCTGACAAATTTCCGTATCGTCTACGCCTGCAAGCTTTTAGGCGATGACCACTCCGCCATCGCAGACGTAGCCTATGATAGTGGGTTCAATTCCCAAAGTCAGTTCAACCGGGCCTTCCGTAAGTTCGTTGGCCGGACGCCATCGGAGTACCGGTCAGATTTGTGGGTGGGCGTGTCTGGGGTGATTCCTGAGGAGTGAGTTGCGGCATGAACCGTTACTTGGCATCGAACTGGTTTTGAATAGCCACGCGCCAACACCTAATTAGGTTATTGTATCTCCGCTTCAATCCGCGCCAGGGATTCCCCAACGCGTGTATACAACGAATCGATCCAGGCGGGTTCCTGCCGAACCACCCACATCATGCTGTCGAAACTGGTACGGTCTATCTGGTGGTCTTCAAAGATTTTATCGTAGTATACCTCTTCCATGGAGTCGCGGAATTGGATCGGTACTTCGGGAGATAAGGCTTTTGCGAGGTGCAGGTCCGTCATGACCGGAGCGAGAACATCTATATCTACGGGGCAGTCTCCAGCGCCGGGGGAGGTGCAAGCGGTCAGCGAGGCTATTATAAGGATGTAGAGGATGCGAATCATTCCGTTTGTTTAGGGTAAAGGTAGGCGGTACGTTCGGCATCAGCCAGGGTGAAATCTTTCCATTCTTTAACGTCAGTGCGGGCACCAATGATGCCACAGGTAGGAAGGTTACCTATATATAGGTCGTTTTTTAACCTATTGGCCAGGTCCGTATAACCGGGGTTGTGTCCAAAAACGAGAACGGTTTCCCAGTCATCCGGTAGTTTTTGTACTTGTGCTTCAATGGTGGCTGGCCAGGCGTGGTACAGTTCCTGAAGGTAGATGGCGTTTTCTACGGAGAGCACATCCTTAAAGTAACCAGCGGTTTGTCGGGCTCGCTTAGCGGAGGAGGACAAGATTCCGTCCGGGGCGACATCAAAACCAAGCAACCGCCGGGCCATTGCCGGGCCGTCTCGCCGTCCCCTTTTGTTTAGCGGGCGGTCATGATCGTTGAGGGAGGAATCATCCCAGCTGGACTTTGCGTGGCGGATGAAGTATATGGTCTTCATAGGTATATTAATCCTGAGTTAACGGATGGATGGTGTGATTAGCTTAATTTTGTAACTTACTGTTACCGTTAGGCAAGCTGGAGGACTCACCAGGCCTACCTTTGATTAAAACTTAACAACGTATGAACCAGGCTAAGATACTCCTTGTTGACGACGAGCCCGATATCCTCGAAATTCTCGAGTACAATCTGCGCAAGGAAGGCTACGAAGTAGCAACCGCTGAAAACGGAGAGGCTGGCCTGAAAACCGCTAATGAGTTCAAACCCGACCTGATCATTCTCGACATCATGATGCCCATCATGGACGGCGTTGAAGTCTGCCGGCAGCTGCGGGCAAGTAAGGACTTTGACAACACCGTTATCACCTTCCTGACTGCTCGCGAAGAAGACTACAGCCAGATCGCAGCCCTCGATACCGGAGGCGACGACTACATCACCAAACCCATCCGGCCCCGTGTTTTCCTCAGCCGCGTAAAGGCTCTGCTGCGCCGTGGCGTGCGCAAGGAGGAAGAGAAACCAACCCTGATTAAAATAGGAGATATTGAGATCGACCTGGAGCAGATCGTAGTCCGTCGTGGCAGCGAACGCATAGAGCTGGCCAAGAAAGAATTTGACCTGCTTACCCTGCTGGCCTCTAAGCCGGGAAAGGTCTTCAGCCGCGATGAAATCTTCAACAAGGTCTGGGGCGCCGACGTAATTGTGGGCAACCGGACGATCGACGTCCACATCCGCAAACTCCGGGAAAAACTCGGAGACCATTACATCAAAACGATCAAAGGCATTGGTTACAAATTCGTATTTTAATTGCAAAAGAACAGTACTCCCCGTCAAATCGCCCTTAGTGCTGCCGTTGCTATTGGTGGCAGCGTCCTCGGCTTACTGCTGCTAATTAAGCTGGTTTCTGCCAGCTCAATTGCGTGGTGGCTTGCGTTAGTAGCACCGCTGATTAGCTTTGTCGTTTCCTATTTCGTCGTCCTTACTTATCTGGATCGGTACATCTACCGCAAGATCAAACTGATCTATAAAACGATCCACCAGCAAAAGGTGTCTACCGACATCAAGCGGGAAGGAGTGGACGTGGACCAGCCCATCATCGACGACGTGGAGCAGGAGGTTGAAGAATGGGCCGAGAAACAACAGCAACAAATTGAGCAGTACGAGCGCTTCGCCGAGTACCGCCGCCGCTACGTAGGCGATATCAGCCATGAGCTGAAAACCCCTATTTTTAACATCCAGGGCTATCTCCATACGCTACTCGAAGGTGGTTACCATGACGAAAAAATCTCCATGAGCTTTCTCAAGAAAGCAGCCAAAAACGTAGAGCGTTTGCAAACCATCGTTGAAGACCTCGGCGCCATCAGCCGCCTTGAAAGTGGGGAGCTCATCCTTGATATCGAACCCTTTGACCTCAAAGCACTCGCCACCGAGGTCTTCGAAGAGGTAGAAATGAAGAGCAAAGAATCCAGAATTGAACTGGCCTTTAAACCCGGAGCAGACATCGGTTTCATGGTCATGGCCGATCGGGAGAGTATCCGGCAGGTACTCGTCAACCTCGTCACCAACAGCCTGAAGTACGGAAACGTTGGTGGGGCTACCCGTATCGGGTTCTACGATATGGAGTCCTACATCCTCTGCGAAGTGGCGGACAACGGCATCGGCATCCCCGAAAAACACCTGCCCCACGTATTTGACCGTTTCTACCGCGTAGACAAAAGCCGCAGCCGCCAGAAAGGAGGCTCCGGCCTCGGGCTGGCCATCGTGAAGCACATCATCGAGGCGCACCAGCAAACCATCAATGTGCGGAGCTCGCAGGGCTTGGGGAGTACTTTTGGGATTACTTTGGCTAAGGCGTAGGGGACACTTCAAATAAAAAAGACCAGCCATGTTGGTAGATAGTACCGAAACACCTATCTTTGCACTCCATTTCAAAAACAGATCCATCTAAATGCTGATCATCAACGTCCGTGAAGGAGAAAACATCGACCGCGCACTGAAGCGGTACAAGCGTAAATCCATCAATACCCGCGTCATCCGTGAGCTGCGTAACCGCCGCGAATTCACCAAGCCAAGCGTTCTGCGCCGCAAGGAGAAGCTGAAGGCCGCTTACCGCCTCGACAAGTACGGCGAACGCTAGGATTTACCAATTATTTCAAGATATAGTGAGCGTCAGGAGGCGTTTGCGAACCGCAGAGGCGGCTGTTGGATAGTACCCGGCAGCCGCCTTTGCTTGTGGTTGCGTCGACTTTTAAGTCGACACGGTCCCCTCGGCCTTCAGGCCGAGCCCGGAGCTTTTGGTAGCGTCGACCTTTGTAAAACAACACCGACCTCTTAGCTTTCAGGCCGAGACTTTGCCCCAAAACCTTCTTTGCACCAGCGGCCGCGCCCAAACAATTACCTTGCGCCAATGAAGGCCAACACTCCGGAGAACATTGACGAGCTTTACGACAGCTTGCCAGAAAACGAGCGTTTGATTGCTAGTATTCTACGGGAATTGATCCTGGAAAACTTGCCGGGTTGCGTTGAAAAGAAGTCTTACGGCGTACCGTTTTACCGTAAGAAAAAAACGATTTGCTACGTTTGGCCGGGCAGTATTACCTGGGGCGGTAAACAACAAGGAGAAGGCGTTACGATCGGTTTTTACCGCGCACGGGACCTGGACCACGGCGGTTTCCTGGAATTTGGAACAAAAAAAGTAATCGGTAGCCATCGCTTTCTTACGCCCGAAGAAATTGATGTTGAACAACTTGAACAACTACTTCGAGCTGCGTGGCTTTTGGACCAAGCTTAGTCTTTCAGAGACACTTTCACATCAATCATCGCCTTGCCTTTCTCCGTGCGAAACTTCAACGTTTCTACATCCAGCAGCGCCAAAAGTTTTTTCGGATCAGGTGCATTGGGCGCGGCCGCAGGTGCAGGGTTAGGGTTTTCGGCAGCATCGCTCTCCGCCCCCGACTTCAGCCCGTTGAGGAAATCCATGATGCCCATATTGATGAGCTCGTCGCTGATCGCGATGGTGCCTTCGATCTTGCTGCCGGCGAGGTCTTTAAAATTGGTGTCGAAGAGGTGCTTTTGTACTGGATGCATGAGTGGATTGATAGATTTACAGGAGGGTAGAGTGGTAGAGCTGCCGCACTTGCCGTCCACCGGGTTTTGCTTGTTTTTAGCGTTTTTAAGCGGTCACCCGCAGACGAATCACCAATCGGTTGGCCTCTGAAGTAAGCCGCAATTCTTTGATTAAGGGTACCAGCTTTTGGTAGCCCGCCGAGGTCAGCAGGGCCGGAATGTGGAGGCGCAAATGATCCGAAGTAAGCTCAATGCCCCGGGGTAGTTTGTCGGCAATCTGCCCCTGCATCAGCTTGATGATGGGTTTGTCGAAAAGCTTGAACCCGGCCGTGATGTTGAGTTGTAGCCACGGCTGGTCCGGAAAGGAAACCGCCGGGCCGGGTCGTAGCGTAATGCGCCGCCGAACGTTGCCGATCACGGGCGCCTGCACCTGGAGGTGAAGGTTGACCAGGTTGCCCGCCTCGGGGTCAAGCAGTAACTCCTCCACGGGAGTGTTGGCTGGCCTTGCCGCCAGGGCTTCGTTGAGCAGGGTACGGTCCAGGCACAGGTCCAGCGTAGCGTCAGTCCCTCCGATGTGCGCGGCGGGGTCTTCGAGAATGGAGGCCAGTGGTTCGGGGGGTAAGGGCATGAGGTAGAAGACTTGATTGTATGGTCCGCAGAGCCAACAGCCGAACGGACACGATGGTTGTTCGGAGGTACCGGTTTGGTTTTTTGACGAAAACGTCCTCCTGAAGACAGTTGGCCCTGTTATTGGGTGGGTTGTTGAAAAAGCCAGCAACTGATTAAGTGGTTTTTTGCGCTCAAGCGTCTTCTAATAAAACCAATACGATGAGAATATTTTACACCCTTACACTTTTTACCATCCTTTGCGGTACGCTTTCGGCGCAAGCCCTGACCCGCGAACGCACCGCAGATCTCCGCCCGCTGGACTACGCTATAAGCGGTGACGCTGTTCTTGAAGAATTCGATGACGGCAGCCTCAAACTCCGCCTCACTTCAGATTTCAGCACGCCCGCCGGGCCTGATGTCCGCATTTTCCTTTCTGACGGAGCAACCGCGACCGGTGGCGTAGAGGTCGTCGATCTGTCTGCCATCAGCCACTTCTCCGGTGCCCGTACATTCGACGTTCGCGCAGGGGTGACGCTGGAGCAATACAGCCACATCTTTTTCTACTGCCGGGCTTTCGCGCAGCCCTGGGCGGATGGTGTTTGGGGGGAACCAACGGACCTTGCCCCCGGCTTCGAGTGCCTGGAGAGTCTCGTTACTACCAATGAGGGAGTAAACCAGGTAGACATCTGTACTACCGATGGATGGGTTGATACCGTTTTCTTACAGAATAATATTAGCACCACTCCGGGAGAACACTACGTGTTTTTGCTCACCGATACGAACGAGATTGTTCAGGAAATTCTAACTACGGATAATTACGACTTCGAGAACACGGGCACCGAAAAACTCCGGGTGTACGGCTTACATTTTGACGGCGAACTAGAACCGGCCATCGGCGAAACCCGCCGCAACACCACCGCAACCGGCTGTAACATCCATTCCGGAGACGATAATTTTGTTACCGTTGACCGAACGGCAACCTGCGCTACCTCGGTCCCTGATCGGGCACTGGCGGCGGAGGTAACGGTGTACCCCAATCCGGCTACTTCGGTGCTCAACGTTGATCTGCCGGATGGCTTCCGCCCTACCCAGGCAGCGCTGGTGAATGCCTTGGGGCAAATGGTACAGGTGCTTCCGGCGCAGGCAGGTACAGGCCGCTTACAGCTCAACGTTTCCGGTCTCGCGGCGGGCCAGTACTTGCTGCGCATGGAAGATGGCCAGCGCCTGGCGAGCAAGCGGATTTCTATCGCTCATTAGCATTTTTTTGCGCGGCCGCGGGTGCCGGGGGGAGGTAGGAGCAGGTCGCCCTGCCGCTACGAAACGGTTCACTAGCGTGTGTATAACGAGATGCACGATTGCCACAGTTTTGCCGCCTGCCACGTCTCCCCTCTCCCGAGGAGAGGGGCCGGGGGAGAGGGGGATTCGTGCATCTCGTGATACACACTTCACTAGCATTCTGTTTGACCGCCCAAATTAAATTCACTATCTTTGCCGAGCACTCACGGGAGTGCAAAAACCTGGTAATGCTCAGAAGAGCATTTCCGGGTTTCTTTTTAATGTAATAAGCTCAAGGCCTCTTCAGGCCGAACCAAATAGATTATGTACGAACTAAACGAAGCCTACAGCCAGCACCTCGAAGCGATTGCGGTAGCCATTCAGGCAAGCCCGAACCTTACCAGTTACCTCGACGAAGAGGAAGACCAGTTTTACGATGCCCTCAAGCTGGAGTTTGAGCCGCAGATTGAGGCCGCTTACCAGCAGATGATCGACTTTAGCCCGCTGGAGATCGAATCTTTTGAGCGTAAGCTGCTTGATGAGCGCTTTGAAGGCTTGTTCCTGCCACGCATCCTCGGTTACTCCGTACTGCGCGGTGAAATCACGGAGCACTACTACTACGCGCGTCAGAACAATCACTTCGGCGATATCATGCGGGCCATTGCCGTGAACAGTAACTTTGATCAGCTGCGCAGTCGCATCGGCCAGAGCGTCCAGTGCGGCTTCGCGCTGAGCAGCGATATTTTTGTGACCAACCTGGTGAACGACGTGGCCAGCAAGCGGGTGCGCCAGTTCCTACAGACCCAACGCAGCAGCGATGCCCGCACGATGGAAGGCCGCCGCCGCATTGAGCGCCGCTACCGCCGCCAGTTCAAAGGCCGCAACTACCACTACGCTCCGTTCCCCATCACTACCCAGGAACTGACCTCGCACACCACGGCGATGGTAGATTTTCTGCTCTTCCGCGTCAGTGGTGAACTGAACAACGATGCCCTGCTCCCGACCCTGCACCAGCTGGTGACCCGCCCGGAGTTCGAGGGCCGCAAGGAAATCTTGAAGCCCGCAGCAATCTACGGTGCCTACTTCACGCCCTCCGAAGAGCAGCTTCCGGAGCTGAAAGCCGCCCTGAACCGCGAACGCAAAGCCAACGGCGAAGCAGTTGCTGATGAAATTCTCGGTTTCATTCTGGAGCTGAAGCGCCACTCTGCTTTCCGCTTCGGCCCCGAGCAGGAGCAGCAGCTGGGCAACATCATAGACCGCTCCATTGAGGACGACCTCACGGCTTACTTCAACCTCACCGATAAGATCCACGCCGGAGGCTTCGCCAGCCCGGATGTACAGGAAGCAATTCAGGAAGAGCAGCCACGCCACAGCGGCCTGAGTAACTTCAATGAGAACGTCCGCCAGACCATCTACGGCTACTTCCAGAAAATGGCTGCCGGGCTGGGCACTGACGAAAAAGACTACCGCCAGTGGTTCGAAATTACCGGAACCCAGTTCCCCGCCTACATCAAGGTCTTTGGCAACGAAAGCTTCAACCAGCAGCTGCGCGGTCTGGCTAAGAAGTACACCAAAGACTTGATTAAGGTACACACCAATAAGCGGGGTAAAGACTACCGGGACATCAAGAAAACAACCGTCACTACCTGGCTCGATTATGGCTTCATGACCGAAAAGCAACTGAAGGAATTCTTTAAGACGCCCCGCAAAAAGAAGCCGGAAAGTGCTTAATTAGCTTCATTACTAAACATAGGTAAAAAAGGCCGGTTCCTTAATCAGGAGCCGGTCTTTTTGTTTTGTCAGAAATTATTGGCTTATTACTGAGAATTCTAACTATACCTCGCCTAGCTTTTATGTCAAGACTCGTTATTATCTCCAACCGCCTGCCGATTACCATTAACCGATCTGCGGGAGAACTGCATTACCACCCCAGCGCAGGAGGCCTCGCTACCGGCCTCAATTCCCTGGACGAGAGCTACAACAAACTCTGGATTGGCTGGCCCGGACAGGACATCACGGACGAGTGGGAAAAAGAAAGCGTAAGGGACGATCTTGCAAAAAGAAGCCTCGCCCCCGTATTCCTGACGCCCCGGGAGATTGACCTCTACTACGAAGGCTTCAGCAATAAAACCATCTGGCCACACTTCCACTACTTCACGGAGTACACGGCCTACAACGATGATATGTGGGCGGCCTACCAGGAGGTGAATTACAAATTCTTTCAGGAAACCGAAAAGCACCTGCGGGATGGCGACATGGTTTGGGTACACGACTATCAATTGATGCTGCTCCCGGCGTTGATTCGGGAGAAGTTCCCTAACATCAGCATCGGGTTCTTCCTGCACATTCCGTTTCCGAGTTACGAGGTTTTCCGGATTTTACCCTGGCGTAAGAAAATTCTCAACGGTATCCTTGGGGCAGACCAGATTGGCTTTCACACCTTCGGGTATATGCGGCATTTCCTGTCGGCAGCCTACCGCTTGGTGGGGCACGAGCACAAGTTTGGCCGCTTGTTCGTTGAAGACCGGGAGGTCAACGTTGATGTGTTCCCCATGGGCATCAATTATGAGAAATACGCCCATCCGGACGTTAACGCCGAGACGGACCAGAGCAGTGGCGAAATTCGCCGCCTCCACGCAAGCCGTAAAATTGTGCTCAGTGTAGACCGCTTAGACTACACCAAGGGCATTCCCCACCGGGTGCGCGCCTTCGGCCGCTTCATCCGCAACAACCCGGAGTACATCGGTAAGGTCAACCTGATCATGATCGTAGTGCCCAGCCGGGCCAACGTAGACCAGTACCAAAGCCTGAAGCAGGAGGTAGACGTGCTCGTCTCACAGATCAACTCCGAGTACGGTACCTTCGACTGGATGCCGGTGCATTACTATTACCGTAGTCTGAATTTTGCGGCGCTGACCACCCTCTACAAAGAAGCGGACATCGCTCTGATTACGCCGCTGCGGGACGGTATGAATCTGGTCGCCAAAGAATACGTTGCCGCCAAGGAAGACTCCAAGCAGGGCGTACTCATCCTGAGCGAAATGGCCGGCGCAGTCTACGAACTTAACGACGGAGCCATCACCGTAAACCCCCAAAGCCACCAGGACATCGAAAGCGCGCTACTGGAAGCACTGGAAATGAGCGCAGACGAACAGCGCCAGCGGATGGAAATTATGCAGGCCAAGCTGAAGCGCTACGACGTAAAGCAGTGGGCCGCTAACTTCATTAACCAACAACATAAACTCAAAGACAAGAACCGAATGGCGCACACAACTCACCTGAGCGGAGAACCTCTTGAAGCCGTAAAAAAACATTACGATAAAGCCGATAAGCGCCTTCTTTTCATTGACTACGACGGTACCCTGATGGGCTTCAACGAAGACCCCCAGGCCGTTAGCCCGGACGACGAAGTGATCGCTATCCTTTCCGGCCTCGCTGCAGACGCTAAGAACAACGTCGTCATCAACTCCGGCCGCGACAAAAAGACCCTCGAAAAATGGCTGGGCCACCTCGACGTGGAAATGGCCGCCGAGCACGGCGTCTGGATGAAAGAAAAAGGGAAATGGCAACTGAACCCTAACGTAGTGGACGGCTGGATGCCCAAGGTGAACGAGCTGCTCGAAAACCTCGTTGCCCGCACCCCGGGCTCCTTCATCGAGACCAAAGACTACAGCCTGGCCTGGCACTACCGGGGCATTGACCGGGACCTGGGCCAGAAGCGCGTCCGCGAGTTCCGGGATATGCTGACCTACCTGATCCAAAACCAGGACCTGCAGGTACTGGAAGGAAATAAAGTGGTAGAAATCAAAAATGCGGGTGTAAATAAAGGCAAGGCCACCAGCCACTTCGTACAAAAGCAAAAGTGGGACTTCGTGCTCGGAATCGGAGACGACGCTACGGACGAAGACATCTTTACCGCCCTGCCCGCCGATGGCGTTAGCATCAAGGTGGGTGCAGACCGGACGGCGGCCAAGTATAAACTCAGCGGTGTATCTGAGGTGCGTAAGATGTTCCAGGGGCTTTTATAATTCGCCGGGGCAATGAAAAACACAGGATTAATCACCGGTGCCTCTTCCGGCATCGGCAAAGAGCTTGCACGCCTGCACGCCGAAAAAGGGCGTGATCTCATCATCGTCGCCCGCCGGGAAGACGAGTTGAAGGAACTGAAAAAGGGGCTCGAAAGCAGGTGCAAGGTGGAGGTTAAAGTCATCGTTAAAGACCTGACCGCGCCCAACGCCTGCCAGGAAGTCTTCGACGAAATATCCGCAGCTGGGATTGAGGTCGATTACCTGTTCAACAACGCTGGCTTCGGCGGGCGTGGTAATTTCTGGGAGCAGGAGCTTGGGTCGCAGACGAGTATGATCGACCTCAACGTCCAGGCGGTAGTAAAGCTTACCCACTTATTCTTACCTGGGATGGTTGAGCGCGGAAAGGGTAAGGTACTTCACACGTCCAGTACGGCGGGCTTCATGCCCGGCCCGTTGCAGGCAGTATACTTCGCTACTAAAGCTTTTGTGAACTCCTTTAGCAAGGCCGTCGCCTTCGAGCTGGAGGGTACGGGCGTAAGCATGACGGCCCTCTGCCCGGGAGCCGTAAAAACGGAGTTCGCAGAAACGGCTGGCTTTGACCCCGAAGGCGATATGTTCGGCGGCGGCAAAACACCGCGCTACACCGCCGAAAAGGGTTACGAAGCGATGGAGGCCGGAAAGCTGGAGGTGATTACCGAATTTGGCCTTAAGGTGATGATTAAGGCGGGGCTGCCGTTTACGCCGGAGCGGGTGGGGATGGGGCAGATTAAGAAGATGCAATCGTTGTAAAGGCGCCTCAAATACCGACAAGTCGATAAACCCATAAATGGATATACGCATATATACGAGTTTAAAAACTAAACTAAGTCCCTCCCCAAACCGTAACCACCCGACCTTTTCACTCTTCCCGAAGCAACAGCCATTCCTCCTTAAGACCTATCTTTGCAACTGATCCCGATTCAAATCGAGGATTACATTGCACCTGCGGCCGCGCCCAAAAAACTTTTATCCTGCGGCTGCAACAGCTTTTTCACCCCCCAATATCCAAACCATGACCTTACAAGAAGGCCGCTACCACATCGGTGGAGCGGATGCCCTGGAAATCGTTGAGCGCTTTGGCGCCCCTGTTTACGTGTACGATGCCGCTACGATGAAACGGCAGTACAAACGCATGGCCAGTGCCTTCGGTAAAGTCAAACGCCTGCGCATCAACTTCGCCTGCAAAGCCCTCACCAACCTCAACGTACTTCGCGTCTTCCGCGAGCTGGGCAGCGGGCTGGATACCGTCTCCATCCAGGAAGTAGAAATGGGCCTCCTGGCCGGTTTCGCCCCGCATGACATCCTCTTCACGCCCAACTGCGTCAGCCTCGATGAAATTTCCGAAGCCGTAGCCAAAGGCGTCCGGATCAACATCGACAACATCGAAATCCTGGAGCAATTCGGAGACCGCCACCCGGAGGTGCCCGTCTGCATCCGCATCAATCCGCACATCATGGCGGGGGGGAATTCCAAGATCAGCGTTGGCCACATTGATTCTAAATTCGGCATCAGCATCCACCAGGTGCCCCACGTACTTAAGGTCGTGGAAGCGATGGGCCTAAAGATCGAAGGTCTCCACATGCACACAGGATCGGACATTTACGACGCCCAGGTTTTCCTCCGCGCCGTTGAAATCCTGCTCTCCGCCGCCGCCGATTTCCCCGACCTCGATTACCTCGACTTCGGCTCCGGCTTCAAGGTGCCCTACAAAGAAGGCGGCATCGCAACCGACATCGAAGACCTTGGCGACCAGCTCGGCGAACGCTTCAATGAGTTCTGCAACGAATACGGCCGCAACCTCGAACTGATGTTTGAGCCCGGCAAATTCCTCGTCTCCGAAGCCGGTTACTTCCTCGTGAAAACCAACGTCGTCAAAACAACCACCGCATCCGTCTTTGCGGGGGTAGACTCGGGCCTCAACCACCTCATCCGCCCGATGTTCTACGAGGCCTACCACGAGATCACCAACCTGAGCAACCCGGACGGCAAAACCCGGGTTTATAACGTCGTCGGCTACATCTGCGAAACGGATACCTTCGGCATCAACCGCCAGCTGAACGAGGTCCGCGAAGGCGACATCCTGGCCATGGCCAACGCCGGTGCCTACAGCTTCATGATGGCCAGCAACTACAACAGCCGCTTCCGCCCGGCGGAGGTGATGGTGCTTGACGGGGAAGCTCACCTCATCCGCCGTCGGGAAACGATGGAGGACCTGCTGGGTACGCAGGTAGACGTTGACGTGCTTAAGGGGATGACGGCGGTGTAAGGACTTGGGGAAGTTATTATTTCTACCGTCCCTTACTTCCCACGACTGTTAAATACAGCTTTATTTACCGGCTTTTCGAAGCGGGGCAGCCTTATTACTGGGTTGTCCCGCTTCGTGTGCTTATATTTATGATTATATCTTTTTTAAGTTGCTACAACCCAATTACCTGATGAAATACCTTAGCCTAACCTTAATTATTTTATGCCTGTGTGTTGCCACGGCAACGGCTCAGTTCTCGACCCTTGAGTTTTACGGTGGAGTCGGGGTTTTTTCGAATCCGGAGGAGCGGTTTACGGAGGTGCTTACCGGCCCACAGTTTGTTGGTCGTGGTGAGGGTTTTTTCCTACAGCAGCAAGGCACCCAGACTACTTTTACCAGTACCGAATACGAAGCGGGGCAGAGCGTTCAGGTCGGAGCCGAAGGGCACTATGCGGTAGGGAAGCACGGTTCACTTTACGCGGGCGTCCGCGTTCAGGCTGCTGTGTTTAA
>CAYWMW010000030.1:0-4560 GCA_964458975.1 uncultured Lewinella sp.
AGGGAACTAGGAACTAGGAACTAGGGAACTAGGAACTAGGGAACTAGGAACTAGGGAACTAGGGAACTAGGGAACTAGGAACTAGGGAACTAGCTGCTAGTTTCTAGTTTCTAACTTCTAAAACAGCGCTTCAATCACGTGCTCCTCGGTAATGCCTTCGGCTTCCGCTTTGTAGTTGCGGACGATCCGGTGGCGGAGGACGTACTTAGCGATGGCCTGCACGTCTTCAATGTCCGGGCTGTACTTGCCGGAGATCGCAGCGTGGCACTTGGCACCGAGCACCAGGTACTGGCTTGCCCGCGGGCCCGCGCCCCAGCTGATGTAGTCGTTCACGTTGGCCGTAGCGCGCTCCGTGTTCGGGCGAGTTTTGGCGACGAGGCCGACGGCGTATTCCACCACGTTGTCGCTTACCGGAATCTTGCGGACCAGTTGCTGGAAGTAGAGGATTTCTTCTCCGGTCAGGATGGTGTTGAGTTCGGATTTGCTGATGCCCGTGGTGCCTTTCACTACGGCGAGTTCTTGCTCGTAGGTCGGGTAATCCAGCGGGATGTTGAACATGAAGCGGTCAAGCTGGGCTTCGGGCAGCGGGTAGGTACCTTCCTGCTCGATGGGGTTCTGGGTGGCAAGCACAAAGAAGGGGCTCGGCAGCAGGTGCCGAACACCGTTGACGGTCACAGATCGTTCCTGCATCGCTTCCAGCAGGGCGGCCTGGGTCTTCGGCGGCGTACGGTTGATCTCATCCGCCAGGACGATGTTGGCGAAGATCGGCCCCTGGGCGAAGTCGAATTTCTTCTGGTCGTTCAGGATCTCCGAGCCGGTGATGTCGGTTGGCATCAGGTCGGGCGTAAACTGGATGCGCTTGAAGTCGAGGTCCAGCACCTCAGAGATGGTAGAGACCAGCAGCGTCTTGGCCAAACCGGGAACACCGACGAGCAGCGAGTGCCCGTTGGAAAACATCGAAATCAGTACGTTCTTCACTACGTCTTCCTGACCTACGATCACTTTGCCGATCTCGGCGCGCAGCTCTTGGTAAACTTTTGCCAGTGCGTCGACGGCTTCTACGTCGGACTTAAAATTTGGTTGTGCCATGGGGTTATTCTAATAAGCTCCAAAAGTCGTTAAAATGCGGGACATGGACTAATTGTTGTTCACCGAACTTGGTTTTAGTCCGCAGGAGGCTAAGTATTTTTTTCATCCCCCGTTTTTAACCTTCTTTGCACCTGCGTCTGCGCCCACTTTGAACGAGTTGTACACCATCCGCAAAAGGCTAAGGCCAGCCAGCAAAAAGAGAAACATTGCCGGAAAGCCACCCAGCGTATTGATCAGCCGGATACCGTCTACCCCCGCAAAGGAGATCATGACCCAGGCCACTGTGCCAATGGTGCCTCCCCACAACAATTTTATGTACAAAGGCGCTTCGGCTGCTTCCGGTGTGATCCCTTCCATGCAGAGTGCACTCATTGCCGAGATGTTAGAATCTGCCGCCGTAACGTAGGAGAGGAAAACCAGCACCAAGAAAAGCCAGGGCGTAAATGTTTCGAGCGGAAGCGTATCCAACAAAGCATAAATAACCGCCTCCGGCCCCTGCTCGGTAAGAACCGTAGTCAGCAGGCCACTTTCATCCGTGACCAATCCGATGGCACCGAAGCAAATCATCCAGAACGCCCCAAATAAAGATGTGTACAAAAGATTAACCCGGATAAACTCCCGCACGGTATACCCTACTCCCAAACGGCCCAGGAACAACGCCGTCACCGGAGCCCAGGCGTACCAGCCAGCCCAGTAAAAACTCGTCCAGGCACGGCCCCAGGCCGCATCGATACCAGGGTCTAAGCCGAGGTTTCGGGAAATGAAAGTAGCAACGAAATCTCCAGCTCCGTCCAAGCTAAGCTCCAGGGCCATAAGGGTAGGCCCAGCAAAAAAGACAAACAGCGCCAGGCAAAGAAAACCAACGACATTAACGCTACTCAGCAGCCGGATACCCCGCTGCAAACCACTCACCGCAGAAATACAGAAGGCCAGTACGATAGCCCCGGTAATAAGCGCAAGCACGGCCGGAGATTTGCCCCAACCCAGGCCACCAGACAAGGACAATATCCCCGCCCCCAAAGACCCCGCCATACCCGTAACCAGGGCAAAAAGACACACAACATCGATCACCGCTCCGCCCCGGCTATGAATGCCTCCCCCAAATACCGGCTCCAGCAAGGAACTGAGCGCAAAGGGCTGTTTTCTATTGTAAAAGACCAACGCAAACAGCAAGCCACCCAAAGTATACATCCCGTAGGGTGTCACCGTCCAGTGCAAGAACATAGTACTCATCGCAAAAGCCGCAGGGTTTTCCAGGCCCGCCTCCGGCGGCCCGCTAAGGTGGTAAATCGGCTCGGCCGTCCCCCAAAACAAAATGCCCGTCGCAATCGTCGTACAAACCGTAACCGCAAACCAGCGCGGCCGGCTCAACAACGGCTTCGCCTCCTCCCCCCCAATCCTGACCCGCCCCAAAGGGCTGACATAAGCCGCCAAGACCACCAGCAAACAAGCAAACATCGACCAGTTAAAAAGCCAGTCGAAACGCAACATCACCCAATCCGAACAAACCTTTACCGATGCCACCATCTCCTCCGGAGCCGCCAGGCCGTAAACGGTAGTAGCCAACAAAGGCAGCAAGGGCGGAAGCAAAACTGATTTTCGGACGCGGATAGCGGAAGTGGTTCGGTGGTTCGGTGGCAAGTTAAATATTATAAACTTCAGGTCTCCTCTCCGGCCGGTAATGACATTAAGGGACGCCGTGAAAATAACTTACGCCTTTTGGTCGCCTTATTTCGTCCCATTTTCCGGCAAAAATTATTTCCGTAGCTTAGGCTATGCAAAGAATTTTTGCCGAAAACTGGAACGAAAGCGTCAGACCAAAAACCAGTAACTTATTCTCACGGCGTCCCTAATATTGCGGTTTCCCCAACGCTTTCACTCCTCTACCGTCCACAAAACCACCGGACCACCGGACCACAAGACCACAAGACCACAAAACTACCCACACCCCCAAACCCACTCACTAAGCTCCAGTCTCGGCCCACCAAAATTAAAGTGCCACCACTCCGTCCGGATCGTCAAAAAACCGTGCTTGCGCATCGCGGTCTGAAAAAGCTTGCGGTTGGCCAGTACTTCGGCGGGCAGGTTCGTAGTCGTCGTATAAGCCGCCTCGCCGAAGAAATCATACGTCGTCCCCATGTCGAGTTCTTCTCCGGTATCGAGTTTCACGATGGTCAGGTCGGCGGCGGCACCACGGCTGTGCAGGCTTCCGCGCTTGGGGTTGGCTACGTAGCGGGGGTCGGGCAGCACGTCCCACAGGCGTTGCTGGTAGGGGCCGGGGCGGTAGCAATCGTACATTTTCAGGCCCAGGCCCTGCGGTTTCAGGTCCTGGTGAACTTTCAGTAATGCGCGGGCCACCTGCGGGCGGTAGAAACATCTGCCACAGTCGTAAATGACCTGCTTCATGAAGTTGTTATCGGTCGCGTAGCGAATATCCAGGCGGATGGTAGAATCGAGGCGTACCATCTCCGTCCACTGGCTGGTGTCGTAGTCGTAGACCGGGCTGGGTGGGGGCGGCGGGGGCGGTACTTCGACCGGGAAGGCCGTCCCAAGCTGGGTTACTCCTTGACTATTTGGCTCCTCGACTATTTGACTATCACCACGGGCGCGGCCGCAGGTGCAAAGTAAAATTCCGAGGGAGAGCAGGGTTAGTAAGGGGCGGATGAACATTGGAGTACGTTAGTTTCGCTGCAATGTAAGGTGCTGTGCGTAACCAAAGAGGTTTAGGGACGTCGTGAAAATCATCTTAAACCTCTTTTTGATCTACGGCATCCTATAACCGATCTCCTTTTTTCCTCCGGGCCCGTTCCTCCCGGTCTTTCTGCTTCGGGAACACCAAATCAGTACTCGTATAAATTGACCCGTAGGTAACCGCGGCACTCCGAACTTGCGCCAGTGCGCTGAGCAACTGCTCATCTGTGAGTGGGCTGAGGGGATGGATGAAGGCAACCCAGATCATGTCGTCGGCAACGGCGTACTTCACGTCGAGGGCGGAGTGGAAGTTGGCTTCCATGCAGGCAAAAACTTCTTCGGGGGTTGCGTCTTCGAGCGTTTGTACGGGGGTGATGATGCGCATCCGGTCGTGGCGCTCGTCCGTCAGGCAGAGCATCTTCGTTTCGGCCAGGGTGAGTTCCCAGCGGCCGGGTTCTCCGGTTACGGTGTCCAGCACGCTCTGGAAGATCGAATCTAATCGGACGTTATCCATTTGCTGGGCCATCAGGGCGGGGCCGCAGGTGCAAAGGAGGAGGACAAAGAGCAGGGTGCGCATAACTGAGTAATTTACCTTAAGGTAAGGCTCTCACGCACAAAAAAGTATACAACTAGTCTACAGACCAAAGCTCCCGTCGCCAACCGACAACTACCAACCCAAAAGCGGCCAGCTCCCGAAGGAACCGACCGCAAAATAGGGTACAGGCGTAAATCAATATTCAGATAGAGCAAGCAGGGCTAAACCGGAAGCGCCCTCTAGTT
>CAYWMW010000030.1:4660-6220 GCA_964458975.1 uncultured Lewinella sp.
CTAGTTCCTAGTTCCTAGTTTCCAGCTTCCCCATCACGTCCATCAGCATCTTCACGCCAATCGCGTCCATCGGGTTAGCGCCTTTGGCGCCGTTTCCGCCGCCGCCGATCACGATCTGGGGCACCTTCACCTTGGCGAGCTCAGCGGCTACGCCGATGCGGGTTTCCTTTTCGATCTGGGCGCGCTCCAGCGGGGAGAGGCCGGCGCTTACCTTGAGGCGGGCAACCTCAGCGGCGGCTCTACCTTCGGCGAGGGCTTTGTCGGCCTGGAATTTCGCCTGCAGGGCCTGCTCCTTACTTACGGCCGTTTCGGCCTGGGCGCGGATCTCGGCCTCGATCTTGGCGGCTTCCTCGGTAGCCCGAACTTCGGCTACTTTCTGGCGGCCACGCATCTCGGCGGTGAGGGCTTCCTGCTGGGCGGTGACGAGCTCCTGCTTGGCGATGGCCTCGCGGGTGCTCTGCTCTACCTTGGCCTTCAGCTTCTCGTTCACGACACTCTCGTAATCTACCAGAGTGATGGCAACAAAGTTGGGTACGATCTCGTACTGCTGAACGTCACTCTTCGCCAGGGCGAAGGTTCCGTCGGCCTTCTTCCGGGGCGTGTTCTCGTAGCTGCGGATCTTCTCACCGCTCAGGGAGTCGACGCGCATCTCTTCGTGCTGCTCGATGATGTACTGCCCGTTGCGGAGCTGGTACTTGAAGGCTTCGGCCAACTCGGACTTACCGCCGCTGTAGTGCTTCTCCGAGTCCATTAACTGAAACGAGTAGTTCGCACACTCCTTGGAGTAGTCGGCAAGGCTGGCGGCCAGGCGGCTCTGCTCGCGGTAGTCCTTATGGATGGCGAGCATGCGCTCCTCGTTGTTGGGCAGCTTCCACTTCACGGAGTAGCCCACCTGGTTGGCGTAGGTACCATCGGCAAACTGGCAACGGATCGGCTCGGAGAAGTAACTGATGTCTTCCTTTCGCTTCTCGGGCCGTTCTACCTGCACGGTCACAACGTCGGCGTAATTGGTGGTTTTGCTGAAGAAGCCAGCCCAGTACATTCCGGGCTCGAATTGAACGAATTCTTTGCCCGTAATTCCCTGAACTACCGTCCGGTAGCCCTGATCGTTGACGGAAAAAGGATTAAACATGGCCGCAAGCAACAGTAATACGACTGCGGTAGCGGCGAGGAGGATTTGCTTGGTGTTGAATTTCATAATTGAGTTATTTAATGAGGTTATAGTGGGGTGATTTGTTACCACAATATTAGGGCTGTGATAGTATTGCTATCACATTTGCTCGACTAAGCTGGATGAAAAGACGATGAAGGGAGGCGGGGGTGGCCGTTATGGTGTTTTGGGCGCGGGCGCAGGTACCAGGGAGGTTAAAGGGAGCCAGGAACAACGCAATCTTTTCCCCTCCGAATTGGTTACCTTTGGGTAAAACAAGTACCCTTATAGATGGTAGAACAGGTCGAAATTGAAAACTTCAAATCCATTCGGAAGCTGAAAATTGATTTGGCCGGCCTTAACGTGTTTATTGGTGCTAATGGGAGTGGGAAGAGTAATATTTTGGAGGG
>CAYWMW010000030.1:6320-7416 GCA_964458975.1 uncultured Lewinella sp.
CTAAGAAAGTTCGAAGAAGAAGGCCAAACCCAGCCCCTAGGCATTCACGGCGCGGGCCTGTTCAAGTTGCTCAAAACGATGGACAACGACCAACTGAACGTCCTGAAGAAAAACCTGAAGATGATCGACTGGTTCAAGGACTTCAAGGTGAGCGAAGACCCCAGCACCAACCAGCGCCGTATCCAACTGCAAGACCGTTACATCGCCGAAGAGAACCAGACCTTCTTCGATCAGCGCAACGCCAACGAAGGCTTCCTTTTTCTGCTTTTTTACATGTCGCTGTTCGTAAGCCAGTACACCCCGAAGTTCTTTGCCATCGACAACATCGACAATGCCCTGAACCCCCGCCTTTGCCGCGACCTGATGCTGCGCTTCAACACCTTGAGCAAAGAATACGGCAAACAAGCCATCGTTACCACCCACAACCCAGCCATTCTGGACGGCATAAACCTCCGCGACGACAACCAGCGGCTCTACGTCGTCTTCCGCGATTTAGAAGGTGCCACAAAAATCAAGCGGGTAACGGAAAAGATGTACAACTACGATAGCGATATGCTACTTTCCGAAGCATTTTCCCGTGGCTTAATCGGTGGCCTCAATACCTCAATGGCGGCATGGTAACGATCGGATTAATCAGCGAGGGACCTACCGATCAGGTGATTCTAAAACACCTGATCGCCAGAGTAGCGGGAGACGACTTCCCCATAATTCAGGATTTACAACCACGCATCGATCCTGACCAACCCAACGCCGTAGTTCCTGGTGGTTGGGGCCAAATCTTTGCCTATTTTGAGCGAGAGAACATTGCTGCTGCGCTAAAAACAAACCCGAGCCTACACCTTATAATACAGATCGACTCAGACGTATTCGCCAGCCAGGAAATACCAGAAGCCTATCGCTTTGCTTTCAATAAAGCAGACGGCACACGATTATCTGTACCAGAAACAATTACTGCAATTAGCGAAAAACTAACCGAGGCAATGGGAGCAGACGTTGTTGCTGATTATCCTGATCGGATTCTCTTCGCGATAGCCGTTGACGCTTCTGAATGCTGGCTCCTACCGTTTTATTACGACAACAAGCAGGCTTCCAAAAC
>CAYWMW010000030.1:7516-18463 GCA_964458975.1 uncultured Lewinella sp.
AAGCGCTTCGACCGAAAGTACCCGAAAAACGAAAGTCTCAAAATTTTTATGGAGAGGTTAAAGCAACTGCCGTTTGAAGAGGAGTGATATGGCACCACTCCTCCCCCAAAACCCTTACCTTGCACCCCGCGCCCCGTCGCCCAAAAAAAGTAGTCCCTCAATCGTATGCGTCAACTATTAGAAACCGACCAAAAGGCCCTCGAAATCAACCTGAACCCCAAGATCTACGGCACCTTCGCCGAAATCGGGGCGGGGCAGGAAGTGGCCCGCTATTTCTTTCAGGTCGGTGCCGCCGCCGGTACGATCGCCAAGACGATGAGTGCCTACGATAAGGTCTACTCCGACCAGATTTATGGCGTAGAACCCAGCGGCCGCTACGTCTGCGAGAGCCGCATCCACAAAATGGTGGACCACGAATACGACCTGATGGTAGACCGCCTGCGCCACGACCGGCCAGACACCAACTTCTTCGTCTTCGCCGATACCATCGCCGCCATCAACTACAGCCGTACCATCCCCGGTAATGGCTGGATGGGCCTGCGCTTCCAGCTCGACCCCGCCGCCGGAACCTCCAACGACCTCCTCCTCCACGTCCGGATGCTCGACAACGACAACCAACTCCAACAGCAAGCCATCGGCATCCTGGGCGTCAACATGATCTACGGAGCCTACCACTACAATGATGACCCGGAAACACTGGTCCAAAGCCTGCTCGACGGCCTGAAAGGCCGCGTCGCCATCGACATGATGGTGCTCGAAGGCGCCAACTTCCCGGACCTCGATAACCGCCTCCTCAGCCTCTGGCTAGTCAAGCACGGCCTCACCGAGGTGACGATGTTCGACCCCCGCGGCCGCTCCATCCACCCCTCGGAGTTCCTCTACCGCAAATCCGTCATGGTCGTCCGCGGTAGCTTCCGCCCCCTCACCCTGGTGAACGAGGATATGCTCCGCTCCGGCTACCAGCAGTTCCGCGAATCCGGCAAGCTGGACCCCGCAAAGTCTTTCCTCCTCACCGAGCTGACGCTGGACAACCTGAAGTCTTCCGCCGAGCTCAACGAACGGGATTTTCTGCACCGCGCCAAGCTCCTGAACGAAATCGGCCAAACGGTCATCATTTCCAACTACCATAAATACGGGGACCTGATCGAATACCTGAGCCTTTACAAAGTCAGTCCCGTAGGCATCGTTCTCGGCGTCAACGATCTCCTGGAACTCATCGCCTCCAAGTACCGCGACAATCAGGATGGCCGCCTGCTCGCCGCCTTCGGTGAAATCTTCACCCGCAACGTCAACCTCTACGTCTACCCCGCCCAGCAGGAAGGCTCCGAAGAAATGATGACCGCCCACAACGTCCCCATCCCCGAAGGCGTGAAGTTCCTCTATAAGCACCTGCTGGACAGTGGGCAAATTGTCGACATCAACAACTTCAAGGCCGAAAATCTCCACATCTACTCCCGCAACGTGCTCGCCATGATTAAGTCCGGCGAAGATGGCTGGGAGAGTATGGTACCGGAGAAGGTTGCGAAGCTGATTAAAGAAGACAACTTGTTCGAGTACCCAAGCGAAAAGCTGGCGTTTGAATACTAGCTTCCACTCGTCGGCCTGCGTCTTTGGGGTGAAGGGGCCCCGAAGTAAGCTGCGATAGCCCTGACTCGTCCGCCGAGCGAAAGCGGGCCTACTCACCCAAGCTCATCCCACAAAGCGATGCTCCCCCCACTCAATCCGTAAGTTCGCAGATACAAGTGCAACCTCCGCCCCCCAAAACCAGTCGTTAATCCAACGACCAGGCATGTGGCCTCTACCCACTCCTTTTCTCCGTAACTTTACGTCATGGCAATCGATATTATCTGCCTGATCTTTTTAGCCTACGGCTTCTGGATCGGCTACAGCAAAGGAATCATCTCCACCGTTCTCACCCTGGCGAGCTACGTTTTCGGCGTTTTGGCCGCGATGAAGTTCGGCCCCATCCTTGGGGACATGATTTTCGGGTGGGCCCCCGCCCTGACTTCCGTCGGCTCCTTCATCATCGGCGTTGTTGCGGTTTTCGTCATGACGCTCGTTCTTTTCCGAATCGTGGCGAAGGGCCTGACCAGTTTCCTGGAAAACATCAACATCAACTTCATCAACCAGATTTTGGGAGGCGTCCTATCCGGGCTTTTCTTCACCTTCATCTTCTCCGGCCTCGTCTTCTTTGGCGACCAGAGCCGAATCATCTCCGACGAACTACGCGCCGGCAGCATCACCTACAATCCCCTGACCCAGGTTCGCATCGCCGTCTGGGAACAAGGCAAGAGCCTCTACCCCGTCTTCCGCGATTTCTACGACAAATCCGTCGACGCCATGGATCGCCTGCGCGATAATGTGGACAAGGGAGAGAGCGACTCCATTTTTGATTTGGAGGAATAAAGCGTAAGGGAGGAAAGGAAGAAGGGAGGAAGGGCGCGCGCCTTTACTCCCTTTTCTCTTTACTGCCTTTCCCCTTTACTCCCTTACTTTAGGGCGCGGCCGCAGGTGCAATGAAGGTTAACAAGCCCGTTACTCCAACGGAGAAATCATAATGTGCGCCCGGTGCGTTCCTGGGTTCATGATCCACGGATGGTTGGGTGCGATCGGAGATTCCGGTAAACCTGTCGATGCCGCCGTAGCAAATGGCATGTACACCACATAACGATACTTCGCGCCTTTCACTTCGCCCGTTTCCGGATTGTAATCCGTGTCTTTGCCGAAGTAGATGTGCAGGGTCTTGCCCGTTTCTCCCATCGAGAGCTTTCCGGCTTTGACTTCCTCCTCCCGGATATCGAATACTTCGTTGGCGTTCTTTCCCTCCGCTTTCAGTGCACGGCCTCGGGCCATGAATGGCTCCAGGTCCTGGTGGTAGCACGCAGCGCTGAAACCGTCTTTCTTGGGGTTATCCGCCAGGCAGATGAACTCGTTGGTCCCCTCCTTCAGGGTAACAAACTCTCCGGCCATGTTGTAGCCGATCACTTTTGCCCCCTCCCGGCTTTCTTCGGGGGCGGCCATTAGGGCGGTGGTGATTAGGGCTTCGTTGGTGGTGATGGGGGCTAGGTTCTCGTCCATCTCTTTGGCAACAGGGGCTTTAGTTTGGGTAACTGTCGTTTCTGCTCCGGTGTCATTGCTGGGGGAGGGGGCTTCGCAGGAGGTTAGGATGGCTGCTAGGAGGAGGGTGTAAAATATGCATCTCATGGTTTGGTCGTTTTCTTTTCAAGGTACTGAAAATAGACCGTGTAAAAAACAAGGAAGGGCATCCATTAACTTGTTGAAGCTGGAAAAAACTGCAACTCGTTTCATCACTCAAATTGATCATAGCTAAAGATCAACCAAGTTTAACGTAATCACTAGATTTCCAGACTCATAATTCCCACTCAAACCTAACGGCTCACAAGCAATTCGATAACGATAGTTTTCATCCTGCCACAAGCGTAAATTTTCGGGTTTCATTGGTCGCCCGTCAAAAGTATCCTCACATCCCAAAATATTCTGAGCAATTAATGCATCCAGCAAATTATAAATTACGCTTATTGAAATTGATACTGAGCGAATAGTCATTGTATGTTGTTCATAGCCCCAAGAGTGTTCAATTGTTGTGGCCCTGCCGTAAAACGCTTGCTCAAGTACACTGAAACTTTTACCATCATCTAAACGACCGTCATCGAATACGACCTTATTCGTACAAAGCTCCCCTTCACTGCTTTGAATAATAGTAGTGAGATAAGAAGCCAATCCACAGCCCGTCATTCCGGTTGTTGGTATAGGCTTTAAGTGGCTGACATAGTCTATTGCTACGTATCCTTCGCCACCCAATGTGTTTTTGACCGCAGCCCAGAGTCTTCCGTCAGCGGCTGATACAGGATACTCCGGTGATAAGTCTCTTACAACTACGGTATCCGCAAATGCTAATCTACCCAGAACAACCCCTTCACCGCCCGCAACATCCCGAAGATTAAGGCCCGATTTTGCGTTGACGTAAAGTGTATCTCCCATTCTATACGGAAAAATATCAGGATACTCCTGAGATAGGAGCAACCCGCAGAGGAAGCTGAATAATGAAGTCAAAAATACACGGCCGAGCAAAAAATGAATAGGTACAAATCGTGAGAAAATGATAATAAAGCGCATGTTGTATTATTTGCTAGCAAAGTTAAACGTTCGCTTTCTCCTTATCTAGGACAACTAGAATTCGTAAGAAACTGACTAGCAGGTGTAGTATTTAGCTTCACCCCAAAAACAAATCCCCCTCCTCCAAAACCCGCCCCACCAAGCCCAAACTATGCTTATTGACCTTAAACCCACCACTGACAATAAGCGTCAAAATCACTTGATCTTTAGTTTTACTGTACTGCTCAAACAGCTGCACCCGACGACGAAGTTGCTCCGCAGAGGCCTCCGTCAACGCAAGTTCGTTTTTGTGGAACTTGATCTCAAACAGGTTGATCACCCCGTCCGCCCGCTCCAGGAGCATATCAACTTGAACGCCCGGTGAGTCTTCAGTACCCCGATGTGCATAGGAATAGGTAGTGGTGTAAACTCCGCTGATGTCGAGTGCTTTTTTGATCGAAGGGATGTGCTTCATACACACACTCTCGAACGCGTAGCCGCCCCAAACTTTATAAGTGGGTAGTTGACTCATCTTCATCCAGGTTCCGCCCCCTGACAACTGATTGTTCTCAATAAACCGTAGGTAAAAAAGTGAATACTCATCAATCAGTCGGTAAATCTTTCCCTTCTTTTTCTTCCCGAATGGCACGAACGAACGGATGAAATCAGATTGCTCCAGTTCCTCCAGCACCCGCGTAGCCACACCGCTATTCGGAGTATTTGAATTATCGATTATACCACCCCGGCTAAGGCCACGTGGATGCTCCGCCAGCGTCCGTACCACTTCGATGTGGTAACGGGCATCGTCAAACAAAGCAGGGTACAAGCGAGAAAACTCCTCCCGAAGTAGGCCCGTATCAGAAAAGCATAGCTTATCAATCGCTTCCGCAACGCTTCTCCCTGGTTCGACATCTTCCAGGTATAGCGGGATTCCACCAAAGGCCATGTACAACTGAAAGATTTGATAACGGGTAAAATTAATATGCCTACTCACCAAAAAAGCTTCCGTTTCCAGCAAGGTGAAAGGTTTCAGGTGTAGGTACCGCGTCACACGATTATGGAGCCCACCTTTATCATTAATGACCTTATTGATGATCCAGGAGGAAACCGAACCACAAAGCACTACCACGATATTTTGCCGAGCCGCCCAATCGTTCCAAAAGTGCGCCAGATAATCCAGAAAGTCACTATCCGGTGCGGCTAACCAGGATAATTCGTCAAAAAACAGTACCAGCTTTTTACCTTCTTTCAGCTTAGACTCCAAGACCAGCCTCAGTTGGAAAAAAGCATCCAGCCAGTCTTTTATCTCCGGTAGTGCTTCTCCTGCTATTAAGGATAATTTGTTAGAGAATGTACGAACCTGTCGTTCCGCACTCGCATGACGAATCCCCGTTTGCTGGAAAACTATGTAATCACCCAGCACCTCATTCACTAAAAAGGTCTTCCCTACCCTCCTGCGGCCAATAACAGCAACCATTTCGCCCTTATCAGATGACAGCGCCTCTTCTAAAACTTTTTTTTCTTCCAGTCTACCTACTAACATTTAGTAAAATTTTACCAAATGTATACAAAAATAGCGACATTTAGATTTTACACACTAAAACAGTACACATAACCAAATGAACGATTATTACTTTTTGCCGCCTGCCACGCCTCCCCTCTCCCGAGGACCTCGGAGGGAAAGCGAAGCATTTCCCCTAGAAGCCGCGCAGCGATAAGGGCCGGGAGAGAGGAAAATTCGTGCATTCGGTTGTACAAACCTAAAACTAGGCTGTCTAATCTGACGATCCTAACCCATAGCTGGTTCTTACGCTCAAAACGCGGAGCGTTTTCTTCTTAATAGCCCCTCTCCGCTGAGCCTGAGGCGAGCACGAAGTACTGCGAAGCAAACCGTGTTGGAGAGGGGTTGGGGTGAGGTTACTACGGGCTGAACGCGACAGATTAGACACCCTACACCTAAAACCTATCGCATCCAACACTCCTTCGGATTCGCCACTCGCACCAGGAGCACTTACCCCACATACAAAACGCCCCACCAACATACGTCAGCAGGGCGTTTCCTATCTCATAGTCCCGGAGGGGACGTCTAGCGTAGCGAGGGGTGCAACCCCTCGTAGTTCTAAGTCAGTGTGGCCCAGCACCCAACCTCCCCCTTTGGGGGCTGGGGGGCTTTTGGGGGCCGGGGGGCTTACTCACCAGCCTCCACCTCACCAGAGGTCTCAGCACTCAGCACGGAAGCTTCTTCCGCAGCCTTAGCGGCCGCTTCTTCCTCAGCGAAAGCAGCCTGGCGCGCTTCCCATTGGTCCTGAGCTTCCTGCGTCGTTACGAACAGGCGGTCGTACTTGCGCATACCCGTACCGGCCGGAATACGCTTACCTACGATTACGTTCTCCTTCAGGCCCTCCAGGTAATCCTGCTTGGCAGCGATGGCGGCCGTAGACAGTACCTTGGTGGTTTCCTGGAAGGATGCAGCAGAAATCCAGCTCGGCGTACCGAGGGAAGACTTCGTGATACCCTGCAGCAGCGGGAAGCTGGTGGCAGCCTGCGCGTCTCGGAAGGTCATGATCTTCATGTCTTCGCGCTTCAGGCGGCTGTTCTCTTCACGCACTTCGCGCATCGTAACGATGCGGCCGGGGCGGAAGGTCTCAGACTCACCAGCGTCGGTGATGACCTTCTTGTCGAAGATCCAGTCGTTCTGCTTGAAGAACTCGTAACGCTCAACGGCTTCACCTTCCAGGAAGGTAGTATCGCCCTGGTCCACGATCTGCACGCGGCGCATCATCTGGCGGACGATGGATTCGATGTGCTTGTTGTTGATCGTGATACCCTGCGAGCGGTATACTTCCTGTACACCGTTGACCAGGTAGGTCTGTACGGCGAAGGGGCCTTTGATGTTCAGAATATCGCGTGGGGCAATGGCACCGTCAGACAGTGGCATACCGGCACGAACGAAATCCTGATCCTGTACGAGGATGTGCTTGCTCAGGTTGATCAGGTACTTGCGCTTCTGACCATCCTTTGCTTCCACAATCAGCTCACGGTTACCGCGCTTGATCTTCTTGGAGAAGGTTACGATACCGTCAATCTCGGACACAACCGCCGGATTAGAAGGGTTACGCGCTTCGAAAAGCTCGGTTACCCGCGGCAGACCACCCGTAATATCGGCAATCTTACCACCCTTACGCGGCAACTTCACCATCTGCTGGCCAACCTTCACGGCGTCGCCTTCAGCGATACTGATGTAGGCACCAACCGGGAGGTTGTAGTTCCGCAGTTCCTCACCATCCTTATTAATGATGGTAATGGTCGGGATCTTCTTACGGTCACGCGTTTCGATGACGACCTTCTCCTCGAAGCCGGTCTGGTCATCACGCTCCGTACGGAAGGTTACCCCTTCTTCAATGTCGGTGAAGCGAGCTACACCTTCAAATTCAGAAACGATTACCGCGTTGTAGGGATCCCATTCTACAATCTGATCGCCTTTCTTCACCTTCTGGCCTTCCTTCACGAACAGCGTACCGCCGTAGGGAATGTGCTGGGTAGTGAAAACCTTGCGGGTCTCAGGATCAACGATCCTGATTTCACCGGAGCGGGAAAGAACGATGTTCTTCTTGTCTCCCATATCATCTTCCGCCTCAACGGTACGGATGTCTTCGAAGACAATCTCACCGTTGAACTTAGATACAAGTTCGCTTTCCGCACGGGTCACGGAGGCCGTACCACCTACGTGGAACGTACGCAGCGTAAGCTGGGTACCCGGCTCACCGATAGACTGGGCAGCGATGATACCAACGGCATCACCAACCTCCGTCATCCGGCCGGTAGCAAGGTTCTTACCGTAACACTTACGGCAAACACCACGCTCAACCTCACAGGTGAGTACGGAGCGGATGGTAACTTCTTCGATGCCCTCCTGCTCGATGTAGCGGGCGGTCTTACCATCGATGTACTCGTCTTCTTTAACGATTACCTCACCGGTAACGGGGTGAACGATCTCTTCGAGGGCGAAGCGACCGGCAATCCGGCTCTCCAGGCTCTCGATGACTTTGTCGTTCTCCTTCAGGGCGGAAGTGTCAATACCACGGAGGGTACCACAGTCTTCCTTCATCACTACTACGTCCTGAGAAACATCGACGAGTCGACGCGTCAGGTAACCAGCATCAGCCGTCTTCAGGGCCGTATCGGCAAGACCCTTACGGGCACCGTGCGTAGAGATAAAGTATTCGAGTACGGAAAGTCCGTCTACGAAGTTGGAAAGGATCGGGTTTTCGATTACGGCGGGGCCAGCATCGTTACTCTTCTTCGGCTTGGCCATCAGACCACGAAGACCACAGAGCTGCTTGATCTGCTGCGTGGAACCACGGGCACCAGAGTGGAGCATCATGTACACGGAGTTGAAACCTTGCTTGTGTTCAGCCAGCTCCTCCATGAGGGTTGTCGTGATCTTATTATCAGCGTACGTCCACTTATCAATGATCTGGTTGTAGCGCTCATTGTTCGTGATCAGGCCCATGTTGTAGTTGTCCATCACATCGTCCACGTCAGCGCGGGCCTTCTTCAGCTCGGATGCTTTTACGGAAGGGGTGATGAGGTCACCGAGGTTAAAGGACAGACCGCCTTTGAAGGCCCACAGGAAGCCCATATCCTTGATCTTGTCAAGGAAGATCGCCGTGACGGCGAAGCTGGTACGGTCGATGATGTCACCGATCACTTTCTTGAGGTTCTTCTTGGTCAGCAGTACGTTCTGGAACGGTACCATGACCGGCATGGCGCTGTTGAAGATAACCCGCCCGGTAGTGGTCTCGGTCAGTTTCGTTTGCAGCTTAGTATTGCCTTCTTCATCCTTTACTTCCACGGGCACGCGGCAGCTGATCTTGGCGTGGAGGTCGAGTTTGCCTTCGTTGTAGGCGATCATCACTTCCTCGGGGCTGTAGAAACGCTTGCCCTCACCGGGTACGGGGCGCTCCTTGGTGCCGGTCCGTTCCTTGGTAATGTAGTAGAGGCCAAGTACCATATCCTGCGAAGGAAGGGTAACTGGCGTACCGTTCTGCGGGTTCAGCATGTTGTGGCTGGAGAGCATCAGTACCTGTGCTTCCAGGATCGCGGCCTGGCTCAGCGGTACGTGAACGGCCATCTGGTCACCGTCAAAGTCAGCGTTGAACGCCGAACATACGAGCGGGTGCAGCTGGATCGCCTTGCCCTCAATGAGCTTCGGCTGGAAGCTCTGGATCGAAAGACGGTGAAGCGTCGGAGCCCGGTTCAGCATCACGGGGTGGCCCTTCAGGATGTTCTCCAGGATTTCCCAGATTACCGGCTCTTTGCGGTCTACCAATTTCTTGGCGGACTTTACGGTCTTCACGATGCCGCGCTCAATGAGCTTACGGATCACGAACGGCTTGAAGAGCTCAGCGGCCATTCCCTTCGGAATACCACATTCATGGAGTTTCAGCGTCGGGCCTACAACGATAACGGAACGACCGGAGTAGTCCACACGCTTACCGAGAAGGTTCTGACGGAAACGACCTTGCTTACCCTTAAGGATGTCTGAGAGCGATTTCAGCGCACGCCCACCCTCAGCCTTCACGGCGTTGGATTTACGGCTGTTATCGAAGAGGCTATCTACAGCCTCCTGCAGCATCCGCTTCTCGTTCCGCAGGATCACCTCCGGAGCTTTGATCTCCAACAGACGCTTGAGGCGGTTGTTACGGATGATCACCCGGCGGTAAAGATCGTTGAGGTCGGAAGAGGCGAAGCGGCCACCGTCCAGCGGTACCAGCGGGCGCAGTTCCGGAGGAACGACGGGCAGGTACTGGATGATCGTCCATTCCGGCTTGTTCACGATGTGCTTCTGTGCATCGCGGAAAGCTTCCACTACGCGCAGGCGCTTGAGGGCCTCGCTCTTACGCTGCTGGCTCGTTTCCGTGTTCGCCTGGTGGCGCAGTTGGTCGGAGAGCGAGTCTAGCTGAAGGCCTTCGAGCAGGTCACGAACAGCTTCGGCACCCATTTTAGCGACAAACTTGTCTGGGTGGCCGTCTTCCAGTTGCTGGTTCTCGGGGGGCAGGGTCTCGAGCAGGTCGAGGTACTGCTCCTCCGTGATGAGGGCTTTGTGGAAGATCTCGTCGCTTTCCCGGATACCGGGATTGATCACGACGTAGCGCTCGTAGTAAATGATGCTTTCCAGGTTCTTGGAAGAGAAACCAAGCAGGTAAGCGATCTTGTTAGGGAGGCTCTTGAAGAACCAGATGTGAACCACCGGTACAACAAGGCGAATGTGGCCCATGCGCTCACGACGGACCTTCTTCTCGGTCACCTCGACGCCACAACGGTCACAGACGATACCCTTATAACGGATCCGCTTGTACTTCCCACAGTAACACTCGTAATCCTTTACGGGGCCAAAAATGCGCTCACAGAAAAGGCCATCACGCTCCGGCTTGTAGGAGCGGTAGTTGATGGTCTCGGGCTTCAGTACCTCACCGTAGCTGCGCTCCAGGATCTCGTCCGGGGAGCTGAGGCTAATGGTGATGGCGTCAAAGTCCTGCTTCTGGATGCTGTTAGTCTTTTTGAATGCCATATTTCGTTTTATAAGGAGGCCTTTAGGGCGCGGCCGCAGGTGCGGAGTAAGGGATTAAAGGAGCAAGGGATAAAAGGGTTGGACATTACCTAACCTTTAAACCCTTTTTCCCTTAGACCTTACTTAGCACCTGCGTTCGCGCCAAAAAAGCTGTCTTTAAATTAATCGTCCCTCCGTTTGAGAAACGTCTGCCCCTTGCGGAGCCTAGTTACTAGTTTCTAATTCCTAGTTTCTAATTCCTAGTTCCTAGTTCCTAG
>CAYWMW010000030.1:18563-23033 GCA_964458975.1 uncultured Lewinella sp.
ACGTCCAGCGCCAAGCCGCGAAGCTCGTGTACCAGTACGTTGAACGACTCCGGAATATTCGGCTCCGGAAGGTTGTCCCCTTTGACGATGGCCTCGTAAGCCTTGGCTCGTCCCTGGATGTCGTCCGACTTGATGGTCAGCAGTTCCTGGAGGATGTTGGCTGCACCGAAGGCCTCAAGGGCCCATACCTCCATCTCGCCGAAGCGCTGGCCACCAAACTGCGCCTTACCACCCAGCGGCTGCTGCGTAATGAGGGAGTATGGCCCGATGGAACGAGCGTGCATCTTGTCATCAACCATGTGGCTGAGCTTGAGCATGTAGATCACACCTACCGTAGCGAGCTGGTGGAAACGGTCGCCCGTTTCACCGTCGTAGAGGTAAGTCTGACCAAGGCTCGGCAGCTTCGCCTGCTGGATATATTCCTCGATCTCCGCCTGGCTGGCACCGTCGAAGATCGGCGTACCGAACTTCATGCCCAGCTTCTCGCCCGCCCAACCAAGGACGGTCTCGAAGATCTGGCCCAGGTTCATGCGCGACGGTACACCAAGTGGGTTCAGAATGATGTCGACGGGGGTTCCGTCTTCCAGGAATGGCATGTCCTCATCGCGAACGATGCGGGATACAATTCCTTTGTTACCGTGGCGGCCGGCGAGTTTGTCCCCCACCTTCAGCTTACGCTTCTTAGCGAGGTAAACCTTGGCCAGTTTCAGTACGCCAGCGGGGAGTTCGTCACCCACGCTGATGTTGAAGCTCTCACGCTTATAGCGGCCAACTTCCTCGTTCACCTTGATGCTGAAGTTGTGCAGCAGGCGGGCGATTAGGCCGTTGAGGTCGTCACTGGTGGTCCAGCCACTATAATCGATGCTGGTGTAGTCAAGGTCGCGAAGTAGGGACTGCGTGAACTTCTCGCCCTTCGGCACTACGGACTCGCCGTAGATGGTGTTCACCCCCTGGCTTGCGCGGCCACGGACCAGCTTGTCGAGTTTATCGACCAGCAGGGTCTTCAGCTTGTTGAGGTTCACTTTGTGCTCGTCCTCCAGCTTCTGCAGCTTAATCTTCTCGGCATCTTTCTGGGCCTGGTCCTTCTTCGTCTTGGAGAAGAGATCCTTGCCGATCACGACACCTTTCAGAGATGGGCTTGCTTTCATGGAAGCATCCTTCACGTCTCCGGCTTTGTCACCGAAGATGGCACGGAGGAGTTTCTCTTCCGGTGTCGGGTCAGATTCACCCTTTGGTGTAATCTTACCGATCAGGATATCTCCTTCCTTAACCCAGGCACCGACGCGGATGACACCGTTCTCGTCGAGGTCCTTGGTCGCTTCCTCAGAAACGTTAGGGATGTCGTTGGTTAGTTCTTCCTCACCCAGCTTAGTGTCGCGCACGTCCATTTCGAAGTGCTCAATGTGCAGGGAGGTGAATACGTCTTCGCGGACAACGCGCTCGGAAAGCACGATGGCATCCTCGAAGTTGTACCCTTTCCAGGGCATGAAGGCAACCTTCATGTTCTGGCCGAGGGCAAGCTCACCTTTTTCGGTAGCGTAGCCGTCACACAGAATCTGCCCCTTTCTCACCTTCTGGCCGCGCTTAACGATTGGCTTCAGGTTTACACAAGTACCCTGGTTGGTCCGGAGGAACTTGATGAGGGTGTAAGTAACGAGGTCGTCCTCGAAGGAGACCAGGCGGTCTTCGTCGGTACGTTCGTAACGAACGATGATCTCGTTGGCGTCTACGTATTCGACAACACCGTCTCCTTCCGCGTTTACGAGCATGCGGCTGTCACGGGCCACCTTGCCTTCAAGGCCCGTACCCACGATGGGGCTGGCGGGGCGAAGCAGGGGAACGGCCTGGCGCTGCATGTTCGAGCCCATGAGGGCACGGTTGGCATCATCGTTTTCCAGGAACGGAATCATGGAAGCGGAGACACCTACAATCTGGTTGGGGGCTACGTCCATGAACTCCAGGTCATCCGGAGCCAGAACGGGGAAGTCACCGTGGTCACGGGCTTTGATCTCGTCGTTGACAAAGGCACCTTTCTCCGTGATCGGGGAGTTGGCCTGGGCAATTTTCTTGAAATCCTCGCCTTCGGCACTCAGGTAGATCGGGTCACCTTCCATTACCACCTGCGCGTCCTTTACGGCCCGGTAGGGTGTTTCCAGGAAGCCCATCTTATTCACTTTAGCGTGAACACAGAGGGTGGAGATCAGACCAATGTTCGGTCCTTCCGGTGTTTCAATCGTACACAGGCGGCCGTAGTGGCTGTAGTGAACGTCTCGAACCTCGAAGCCGGCACGCTCACGACTCAGACCGCCAGGTCCGAGGGCGGAGATACGACGCTTGTGCGTGATCTCAGAGAGTGGGTTCGTCTGGTCCAGGAACTGACTCAACTGGCTGGTACCGAAGAAAGAGTTGATTACGCTGGAGAGGGTCCGGGCGTTGATCAGGTCAATCGGGGTAAATACCTCGTTATCGCGGACATTCATACGCTCGCGGATCGTACGGGCCATCCGGGCCAGACCTACACCGAACTGAGCGTAAAGCTGCTCACCAACTGTGCGGACGCGGCGGTTACTCAGGTGATCGATATCGTCAATCTCAGCACGCTGGTTCATCAGGGCAACCAGGTACTTCACGATGGCGATGATGTCTTCCTTGGTCAGTACCAGGGTTTCATCGTCGGTGCCAGCGTTCAGCTTGCGGTTGATCTTGTAGCGGCCTACTTCGCCAAGGTTGTAGCGCTTGTCGGAGAAGAACAGCTTGTCGATGATACCACGAGCGGTTTCTTCATCGGGTGGATCACTGCCACGAAGCTGGCGGTAGATGTACTGTACGGCTTCGATCTCGCTGGAGGACGGGTCCTTCTGTAGCGTATTATAGATGATGCTGTAGTCCATACCAACGTCTTCCTTCTGAAGGATGACGTTTTCGATGCCTTCGGCTTCGAGGATGAATTCGATGTTGTCTTCCGTCAGTACGGTATCGCGCTCCAGGATGATTTCGTTACGTTCGAGGATCACGAGCTCGCCCGTGTCTTCGTCAACGAAATCCTCCGTCCAGGCGCGGAGTACGCGGGCGGCAAGTTTGCGGCCGATGG
This sequence comes from uncultured Lewinella sp., assembly GCA_964458975.1. Taxonomy (GTDB): domain Bacteria; phylum Bacteroidota; class Bacteroidia; order Chitinophagales; family Saprospiraceae; genus Neolewinella. The sequence continues at coordinate 21,655 of CAYWMW010000030.1, forward strand.
CTGCGGAAAGGGCTTCCCTGGTGTTGGCTACTTCGTCGGCGAGGCCGAAGAGATCGAGGATCGACTTATCACTGTCGAAACCAATGGCGCGCAGCAGCGTCGTTACCGGGAATTTTTTCTTACGGTCGATGTAAGCGTACATCACCGTGTTGATGTCGGTAGCAAATTCCATCCATGCCCCCTTGAAAGGGATTACACGAGCGGAGTAAATTGCCGTACCGTTGGGGTGGAAGTTCTGACCAAAGAATACGCCGGGAGAACGGTGCAACTGAGATACAATAACCCGCTCGGCTCCGTTGATAACGAAGGTACCCTTGGGCGTCATGTAGGGGATGTTTCCGAGGAATACATCCTGCTCGATGGTCTGGAAATCCACGTGCTCTTCGTCGTTACAGCTCAAACGAAGCTTGGCCTTCAGCGGAACGCTGTAGGTCAGGCCACGCTGCATACACTCAGGGATGGTGTAGCGAGGCGGGTCGACGAAGTAGTCGAGGAACTCAAGGTTAAAAATGCTCCGCGTGTCGGAGATGGGGAAGTTTTCCTGGAATACCCGGTACAAACCTTCCAAAGCCCGATTTTCGGGCGTCGTTTCCAGCTGGAAAAATTCCTGGAAGGATTTGAGTTGGATTTCTAGTAGATCAGGGGAGTGATCAGTCAGCTTAATTTTACCGAAGCTTACCCGTTGTTCTTCAGCATTAAGGATCTGGCCGTTTGACGTCATTAGCAGTTTTCCTTTATATTTGGCCCAGTGCTCGTTCGTCCGCGGTGAACAAGAACTGAGGGGATTTTGAGGGGTCCGGATTCAAATATCCGGGCGGGATTGGGGATCGCGAATCAATAAGACAATTTTTGAGCCCCAAAAGTTTTTGCTTTTCAGCAATTCTTTATACGCAAAAAGCCCAGCCAGGCGTAAGCCGCCTGCTAAGCCGTACAAAAAGCGCTCGTTGCACTCTTTGTGGGTTACCAACCACCGAATGAATCAGGCGGTTCTAAAAGAAGAAGCGAGGGGGTAATACCGAGGCATTACCCCCCGCTTGATCTCTTTGGTGAACTTGACCTGAATTACTTCAGCTCAACCGTAGCACCTGCCTCTTCGAGAGCAGCTTTGATGCTTTCGGCCTCGTCTTTCGGTACACCAGCCTTGATTACGGCAGGAGCGCCGTCAACCAGTTCCTTGGCATCTTTGAGGCCCAGGCCGAGAAGGGTCTTAACTTCCTTCACCACCTTCAGCTTGCTGCCACCGGCAGATTGCAGTTCGATGTCGAAGTCGGTCTTAGCAGCAGCAGCTTCTTCGCCACCTCCGCCTCCGCCGCCGCCCATGGCAACAGCTGCAGCAGCGGGCTCGATGCCGTACTCATCCTTCATAATAGTTACGAGCT
>CAYWMW010000031.1:0-12774 GCA_964458975.1 uncultured Lewinella sp.
TTCGTTGGTGATGGAAATGTAGGTGGGCGCGGCCGCAGGTGCGAGGTAAGGGTTTTAAGGGGAAAAGGGTTTTAAGGGAGGAAGAAGGGGTTAAAGCGCTGTAAGTAAAGGTAGGTCGTAGAGCTGGGCGCTTCCTTCCTTTACTCCCTTTCCCCTTTACGACCTTACTTCTGTGTGATCTCCATCCCCATTCCCTGAAGTGCGCGCTTGGAAGCAATCTGCTCCGCCGACTTTTTATTGTAGTCTTCGCCCACCGCCATTTTTACGTTATCGACCATCACGGCGACGCGGAAGCGGTCGCGCTTGTCCTGTTTGAAGCGCTTGAGGATTTTGTAGTCTACCCGCTGCCCTTTTTTCTGGCAGTGTTCCAGGAGTTGGCTTTTGTAGTTGTCGTCAAAGGTTTCCAGGCCCTCAACGTCTACGTAGTTTTTGAGCATTCGGCGGACGACGAACTTGGTAGTGAGCGCGTAGCCCTGCTCCACATAAACGGCCCCCACCAGTGCTTCAACGGCGTTGCCCAGCATCGACTTTGCAATCCGGGTGTTGTTGTAGGTAGAGAGAATTTCGTCCAGCCCCATATTGAAGCCGATCTCGTTTAGGCTCTTACGCTTCACGATCTTGGAGCGCATCTTGGTTAGGAAGCCCTCGTCTTCGGCGGGGTATTTTTTGTAGAGGTACTCCGCCACGATGGTGCCGAGTACGGCATCGCCGAGGTATTCCAGGCGCTCGTTACTCTGCCCGCCGTAGGGGGATTTCTTCGCACCGTCGTTGCTGCTTTTATGATGAAAAGCCAGCTTAAAAACCTTCAGGTAAGCGGGCGTGAAGCCGAGCAGACGACGTAACCGGCGGACGAAATCCTTCTCCGGACTGAAGTAAAAGTTGTAAAATCGTCTGATCGTTTTGATCACCTGAGTTAGGGGTTGTAACGCTTGAAGATGGTAGCCGAATTATGACCTCCGAAACCAAAGGTATTAGAAAGTGCCACATTCACCGGCTTTTCAACTGATTTATTGAAGGTTAAGTCTAGTTTTGGGTCAATTTCAGGGTCGTCCGTGAAATGATTGATCGTTGGCGGCACGAAATTGTGCTGAATGGCCAGGATACAGGCTACCGATTCGATGGCGGCTGCGGCACCGAGCAAATGCCCGGTCATTGACTTGGTGGAGCTGATGTTGAGATCGTACGCATCTGCGCCGAAGGCGAGTTTGATGGCCTTAAGTTCAGCCGTATCTCCCAGCGGAGTTGAGGTACCGTGCGTGTTGATGTAATCAACGTCGGCAGCCGTAAGCTCAGCATACTTCAACGCATTGATCATCGCCATTTTGGCACCGGCGCCTTCGGGGTGCGGAGCGGAGATGTGATGGGCATCGGAGCTGGCAGCGTAGCCAGCTACTTCGGCCAGGATGGTGGCGCCACGGGCCAGGGCGTGATCCAGGCTTTCCAGGACGATGATACCGGCACCTTCGCCGAGCACGAAGCCATCGCGTTCAGCATCGTAGGGGCGGCTGGCGGTTTTGAAGTCGTCGTTGCGGGTACTGAGGGCCTTCATGCTGTTGAAGCCGCCGATTCCGACTTTTGTGACTACGGCTTCGGAGCCACCCGTTATCATCAGGTCGGCACGGCCAAGGCGAATATCATCGGCAGCAGCAGCCAGGGCGTGGCCTCCGGATGCACAGGCACTGACGGTAGCGTAGCTGGGGCCACGTAGGTTGTGGGCCATGCTGATGTGGCCCGCCCCCATGTTAGCGATCATCTTGGGGATCATGAAGGGGTTGTAGCGTGGAGTACCGCTGCCATTGGCAAAATCGGTGATTTCCTTTTCCAGGGTACCCAGGCCTCCGATGCCTGAAGCAACGATTGCTCCGGCCCGGTCGGGGTCGAGGTCAAAGATGCGTTCTCCTTCCTCGTTGTTGATGCCTGCCATCTTCAGTGCTTCGTCGGCAGCATACAGGGCCATCGTGATGTAGCGGTCGAGACGGCGAATTTCCCGCTTATCGAGCCGGTCCGTGGGGTCCCAGTTGGTGACTTCACAGGCAAATTGGGTTTTGAACAATTCAGCATCGAACTGGGTGATGGGCTTCGCACCGCTGTCTCCGGCTTTCAGGCCAGCCAGATATTCAGGTACGCTATTCCCGATGGCCGTCAGGGCTCCAATACCGGTCACTACTACACGCTTCATGGGTATTTCTTTTGGGTTGTGAGGGCACAAATATAGTTCGCCACAAACGAACCCGTTTTTAGCTTGTTAGGAACGCTGCCAAGAACCGCCCCAAAATAAAACCGCCGCCCGTGGCCTGCGGGTGCAGGAACTTCGGGCGGCGGAAAGAAAGTAAAAGGGAACAATTACTTTTCCACGCTGCTCTCCAGGTAGGTAACAGCATGGCCGACAGTTTGGATGTTCTCCGCCTGCTCGTCCGGGATGCTGATATCGAACTCTTTTTCGAATTCCATGATCAGCTCAACAGTGTCAAGACTGTCTGCTCCCAGATCGTTTTGGAAGCTGGCCTCCGAGGTGACCTCTGCTTCGTCTACGCCGAGCTTGTCGACAATGATTTGAATTACTTTTTTCTCAATGCTAGCCATAACTTATTGGCGTTTAATGAACAATTGCGGCGCAAAGAAAGCCCAGATGGCCAACATTTGCAAATTCGTCCTCACTGCATGTGATTCTGAACCGTGGTGCAAACTTACAACAAGATAAGTAAGTAATTAGTCAAGCTTGCCCCCATAGAATTGTAACTTTTTATAAAATTTATAGTATTAGCCTCTCATTAACAGTAGCCCCAACAACCGTTTTCTAGACAAAACACACCGCTTACCTTCCCTAGTCGCCCATTTGCCTATTATCTGTTAAATACCTGACCCCTAACTAAATGCATATTTAGCTTTTTGATAGCTATCTTTGATTAGCCTTAATTTGACTTTTCTGATTTGGTCAGAAAACGCATCCCACTTTATGAAGCCGATTTTATTTTGCCTGATGGTGTGCCTAGCGGGCGCTTTTTTACCCGCTCAGCACCAGCAGGGCCTAAAACACGACTTGGAATTACGCCGCATAACCGGAGTCTCTTTCGACACCTCTCCTTTAAAAATGCCTTGTGATCCCGCCAACGGGCTCTCCATCACCTCGTGTGAAGGGGAAACACCGGCTACTGGGGATAACCTTCCCGAAAATGGGGCCTTCATGACCTGGTCCGTCACCGGAGGTAATTTATTCTACAGCCGAATCTACAGCGGGCAAGACACGTTTGAAATTTCCAGAACGGACTTCTCCCAGCTTCCCGTTCAGTCCGTTTTCCCGCCGAATCAACCCGATGGCATTACCTACGAAGCCTTCATTCTGGTCAGCGACAATGTTTTCAACGAGTGCATACCGCAGGGCGTTTACACCGTTCAGGTTTGGAGTGTCCAGGACCTCGACGGAGACCTTCAGCCAGATACTGATTTCAACGGTAACATCATCGGGTGCTTCGAAGAATGTACTTACGATTTTCGCCCTTCCTGTGCATCGCCCAACATCCCTTATTTCACCGTTGACGCTCGTGATATTGGTTGCAACGGTTCGGGTGGCTCCGTACGGCTTCACACCTTCCGCAGTGAAAACTTTTACTGCGTAGAAGACGACGGAACCGGAACCACCATTACCTGGACCGGCCCCAACGGATTCACCGCCACCGGGCCGATGATCTCCGGGCTGACCGAAGGCATCTACAGTGCAGAAATCATGGACCTGTACGGTTGTACGGCTTATTGGGACGCCAACATCACCCAGCTGGACAACGTAGCCTTCTCTTGTTCAAGCTTTACCAGCCCGACCACCATCGGCGGCGCCGACGGAACCGCAGACATTGACATCATCGCCGGCCTGGGAGATTACAACCTGAGCTGGACTGGGCCCACCAGCGGAGCCCTCAACAACGTTAGTGATGGAATAACCACCATCACCAACCTCCCCGCCGGAACCTACGTTTTTACCGTCACGGACCTGGAAAGCACCTGTACCGAAGACTGTACCCTCGTTATTCCGGGGCTGGCCTGTGACGATCTAATGGCGGAAGTCACCGAAGTAATCAACAGTGATTGTGACGGCAACCTCAATGGCAGCATCTCCATTTCTTTTTCCGGAGACAACAACCCCTCTCTCCTCTGGGATGGTCCGGGAGTGGACGGCTTCACCCAAACAACCCTGACCGGCCTCGGGCCGGGTACGTACACCTACACCGTTTCGGATGATAGGCTTTGCAGCATAAGTGGCTCCGTCAACATCGTATCCGAGCCCTCCTTTACCTTCAATTGCGGAGGGACCGACGAGACACTACCCTTTCTCGATGACGGCAAAATAAGCCTGGAGTTTAGCGAAGGTACACCGGCTTTTTCCCTCAGCTACGTAGCCGTCAACCAAGCGGGAGACAGCCTGCCTGCCGTCAACGACTTAGTTGTAACCAACGGAGATACCATCTTCAACCTGGAGGCGGGCACTTATTTCCTTGAAGTTACGGACCAAACGGGCTGTACCCGAACCTGCGTAGCCACCATCGGCGAAGCCAACTGCGACATCTTTCCTAACTGTACACCCACCAATCCGGTTTCTATCTTTGGGGACGGGCGGGTAACGCTGAATTTTGACAGTAGCCCGGATTGGTTTGTCACCCTTTCGGGCGGGCTGGATTCTATGTTTACCACCTCCGTGCCTACCGTTGAAGTAACGGGGCTTCCCGCCGGAGACTACACCGTTAGCACCTATAATACCGAGGGCTGTACGGGCAGCTGTAGCTTCTCCATCGTGCCTCCACCCTGTACGCTTGAAGCTACGGTGGCCTTTACCTCCCCCCGCTGTAACGATGAAGACAACGGAAGCATTCGCCTTAACATAAATGGTGCCAGCCCCGGCCTTCTGATCGATTGGAATGTGGATGCTTTCGACGGCCGCCAGGTGGTAAACGGCCTGCCAGCGGGCACTTACCGCATTCACGTTTCGGACCGTACGGAGTGCCCGCTGGATACCATTGTCGTTGTGCTCGGCAACCCGGAGCCGTTAAACGTTGACCTCCGCCTGACCAACACCATCGCCTGCTTCGGAGACAGCACCGGAGCGCTCGCGGCGGTGGTGGCCGGAGGTGCCTTCCCGCTGGAGTACAACTGGTCCGTCGATTCTTTAGCCAACGACAGTCTGGCGAGTGGATTGATCGTGGGAAGTTATTCCGTAGAAGTTACGGACGCCAACGGCTGTGTAACGACTGACAATATCACCATAACTCAACCTCCCCTACTGACCCTTAATTGTAGCGCAACCGCAGAAGTACTGGCTGCAAGTATGGACGGAACAGTTTCAGTCGGGAACGCAGGTGCAGGGAACGTTATGCGGCTGAGTGGGGACCTCGGAGATTTCGTCTTGAGCGCAAACTCCGACACCACCTTTACCGGCCTTGGCCCCGGAACCTACAACCTTGTCTTGACCGACGAAAACGGCTGTACCACGGAATGCTCGGCCATCGTCAACCCTGGTCCTTGTATGATCGGGCTTACGACGGCCACAGTCCAACCAGATTGTGACAATGCCCTTGGTGCTGCTTCGGTAAACCCAACCAACCCCTTTGGCACCGTCAGTTACCGCTGGAGCAACGGCGACACAACGGCTACGACCGGGCCACTAACGCCGGGCGTATACACCGTAACCATCTCGGACGCCTCGGGTTGTGAAGCTACCGGTGGTGTCAACATCGCTCCTTTTACCGACGTGCCTGCCCTGACAACGAGTGGCCTTAGCCCTGTTTGTGATGATGGCTGTACCAACCTGCAACTGGGTCTGGCGGGCACGGCTCCTTTCACCGTCAACTACGCCTTCAGCCAGAACGGAGGGCCGGAGCAATTTGGGAGCATCACCCGCGCTGCCTCCGGCTCCGAGACCATTTGCCCCGCCGAGCTAGGGCTGGCGGGCCTTAACGGGGTGGAGATCCGGCTTTTAGACGTAACGGATGGCAACGGCTGCTTGCGCCCGATTGATCGCGTACTTCCCGTCTCGGTCTTTCCCCAGGCCATTGGCACGTTAGACACTGTCTTGTGTCCGGATGCTGAGCTTAACCTCTTCGGAGAAGTTTTTAACGAAGCCCGGCTTTCCGACGTAATCGTACTGCCCATTACCTCTAGCCGGGGATGTGACAGTACGGTAGTGGTGAACGTAAGCTACCACCCACGAGCGGTGGGCACGCTGGATACTACCCTTTGTGCTGGCGAACAACTAAGGCTGTTTGGCCAGACCTTCAACGCCAACCGTTTGAGCGGAGAGGTGCTGGTTCCAGTTCCTTCGGCGGCGGGGTGTGACAGTACGGTCCTTGTTTCCATCCGTTTCTTTGCACCAGCGTTCAGCGCCCTGGACACCACCCTCTGCCCCGGTGAACGGCTCAACTTCTTCGGGCAGTTTTTCCACGCCAACCGAACGTCGGGCAACGTGGTGGTGCCCACCCCAAGCGCAAATGGTTGCGACAGCACGGTGATGGTGAACGTAAACTTCCGGGAGCCCGCCCTCGGTACGCTAGACACTACCATCTGCCGCTACACCCGGCTCAATTATTACGGCCAGTTTTTTGACGTGAACCGCCCAAGCGGAAGTGTACGCCTACCGATCACCTCCGCCGCCGGCTGCGATACGACGGTGATGGTGAACGTAAGCTTCCCCCCCGAAGTTATCGGGATGCTCGACACCACGATCTGCGCGGGGGATACGCTGGTGTACGGAGACGTCATTTTCGGTCGTCCGGCCACGTCAGTACTCACCCAACTTGACATCCCGGACCAATTTGGCTGTGACAGCCTTGTTTTTGTAACCGTCCGTAATTTCCCGGTGCCGCTGGTCGGGTTATCCGGAGATGGCATCATTTGCCCCGGAGACGAAGTGGAACTGGTGTTGAGTTACGACGGAACGGGAGTTGCTACGGTAGTACTCAGCTCCGACCCAAACGAAACGATCTCCCTGCCCAACGGCACCACCACTATTTCCCGGCTGGTTCCTCCCGGAACGCAGGTCGACATCCTTTCGGTCGGTGGCGGTAGCGGATGCGCGATTGAAGGGCGCGGTAGTCTACTGGTTCGGGAAACGGACCTTGCCGTTAACATTGACGTGCTCAGTGGCGACGAGGTATTCGCCGTCAGCTGTGCTGACGCGACGGATGGGGCGGTGATCGCAATCCCGACCGGAGGCCAGCGCCCCTACACCTACGAGTGGAATACCGGCAGTGGCTCCGCCGTGCTCCAGGATCTCCCCCCGGGGGAATACGACGTTCGCGTCACCAGTAACCGGGGGTGCGCAGCTGCTGCCCGGGTTGGGTTGATGGCTCCGGAGTTATTGGTGAGCCAGGTGAACCGGGTAGAAGCTAACTGTGTGGATACGTTACCGAGGCTAATCATCCGCGACGTGCAGGGCGGTATTGGCCCTTACATATTCCGCACCAACCGGGAGCAGGGGTACCGCCCATTGCCAGCTCTGCCCGATTCTGTTCGGTTGCCCATTGGTGCATCCTTGCTTCAGATTGAGGATGCCAATGGTTGCCTGCTGAGTGAGCGTTTTGACTTTGAAGCTCCTCCGGAGGGCGAGCTCATCGTGAGCCCTCGCCGGGCCATCATCCCCGAAGGAGACAGTGTACGCATCCAGGTACTGACCAACCTTACCGTGGGCGGCTACCGATTAACTCCGGGGCCGGAAGCACTGATCGTGAACGATAATTTCTTCGTCACCCCAACGGAAAACACCATTTATGAACTCACGACCACGGATGAGTTCGGGTGTTCCGCTTCAGCGCAGGTAGAAGTGATCCTTGATGATTTCGTCCCGGTTTATGTGCCGAATGTATTCACGCCTAACGGTGACGGTACGAATGATTTATTCCGCATATTTGCCCGTACTACGGTGATTGGCTTTAGTGATTTCGCCGTTTTCAGCCGGTGGGGAGAGATGGTTCATTTTATGGAAGGCCCGGTTTCCCCGCAGGACCCCAACTGGGGCTGGGATGGGCACCACGTCAGCGGCCGCGTCCATGAGCAAGACGTCTACGTTTTCAAGGTAACCGTAGAGCTCTCCGGAGGGCGGATGGTGGAGATTTCTGGAGATGTTTTGCTACTTCGGTAAGCCTTTAATTTACGCCCTGAACCGCTAAGGTTTTTTGTAAAATAGCCTAACTCTCCGGGAAATATTCTTAAGAAATTGAAAAAGTAAGGTCTTCACACCTTGATTAACCTTTACTTTGTCGTTCTACTCCCACACCTACATATTCATTAAGAGCAACAGAGACATGATTAAGTACCTTTTAACTTCCCTACTGGTTTTAGGCAGCCTTGGTTTCGCTTCGGCGGAAGCAGCTGTGCCTGAGATTATTCTGACTTCTTCCAGCGTAGACCATGAGACTTACATCAAGCGCTACAAAAAGATCGCTATGCGCGAGATGGAGCGTACGGGTGTACCGGCTAGTATTAAGCTGGCTCAGGGCATTCTGGAAAGCGATGCTGGCCGTAGCAAACTGGCCAGATCGGCCAACAATCACTTTGGCATCAAGTGCGGCAGCCGCTGGAACGGAGGAAAATACTTTAAAGAAGACGATGACTACAACGATCAGGGTCAGCTGATCAAGAGTTGCTTCCGGCAGTACCGCAACGCTGATGCGAGTTTTGTTGCGCATTCTGAATTCCTCCGGGATCCGAATAAGTCGTTCCGGTACGGATTCCTCTTTCGCCTTGATCCTACGGACTACCGTGCGTGGGCAAAAGGCTTACGTAGCGCTGGATATGCAACCCTCCCGACTTACCCTGAACGGCTCATTTCACTGATTGAGCGCTACAACCTTAACCAGTACGACCAGTCTAGCGTAGTCGTCGATGAGCCCGAAGTAGTAACCGCCCCGATTGAGGAACTTCAACGTGGCATCCTGCGGACCAACGACGTGAGCTACTTCATCAACGATGCGCCCATCAGCGTGCGGGAAGTAGCCCGGCAGGTAGACGTAAGCGTAAGCCGCCTGTTGGAGTACAACGAGAATCTTCGTCAGGAGAGCCAGGAAGTTTCTGCTGGCGACCGCATCTACCTTCAGAAGAAGCGCAGGGCCTACCGCGGCCGCGAAGCTTATCACGTGGTGGAAGAAGGTGAGAACCTGTTTGACATTGCCCAACGTTACGGTCTTCGGTTAGACAAGCTCGCCCGGCGCAACCGGATGCCGGAAAGTGGAGACCCCGCGACTGGTGAAAAGGTAAAACTCCGTGGCAGCAGGTTGCGTGAGGCCCCGCGCCCGGAAGGAGCTGTTGATGAGACGCTGCCTACACCAACCATCCCAACGGATGATGAGGGCCGGATAATCGTAGATGACCCAACGGACAACCCCGGCACTACGCCTACCTTCCCGACGACCAACCCAAGACCCAATACCAACGTGCCGCCCAGTAACCCTGGCCCGACGACCAACCCGAACACTACGCCCCGACCAATTCCTCCGGTAGTCATTCCTCCGCAGGTGGCTAACCCTCCGGGGCCTTCTACGGGGACACGTGAAGAGTACCACTCTGTATCCGCCGGTGAGACGCTTTACGCCATCAGCCGCCGCTATAAGCTGACGGTGGATGCGCTTAAGAAACTTAATGGCCTTACCGGGAATAATATTTCTATTGGGCAGCGGCTGCGGGTACGGTAGTGAGGGGTTGCCGAAGAATAGCAAGGTCGCCCGCAATCGCGAGGGGCTGATCTCCGCCTTCGGCTTCGATCAACCCCTCGCTAGACGACGTACCCTTTCAGGGCACTAAAATTAACAGCTAGGGAAATTTAATGGTCGTGAATGTTACGTGTATTGACGAAGCGCAATCTACAGTACTAAAATACTACATTACTACCTACCTTAGCGACGTAACCAATCTCTTGCCCGTGCATCGTTATAGCTACCTTCTGTATTTTGTTTTCGCTCTGCTTAGTTTTCCCACCGTCTTATCAGCTCAGGATTTAGAGCAGGAAGGGGAATATGGTGTTGACTGGGGAGGCTACCTCTTTGGCTTGAAGGGGGGCTTGAGCCTAGGCAACCAGGACTGGTCGGGGCTGGAGACCGAACTCCTCATTGGTTATCACGGAGCCCTCTACCTGGAAACTGTTCCTGCCCAAGGCCGGTTCAGCTTCTACGGCCAACTGGGCTACCATACCCGGGGCAGCAGGATCAGCCGGCGACGGGGTAACCTGTTCAACGGAAACCAGATTACGTTGCCCAGTGAAGATTTCCGGTTTTACAACATTTCCCTTGGAATAGGCGCTAAGTCCGTGTTTGGTTACTCTCAATTAGGAGACTTTTACTACATCCTTGGTTTACGGGCTGATTATAATGTGAGTACCAACCTTGGCGATTATGACATTCTGGACCAGACGAACGGGGTTGCTTTCCGGCTTAACTTTCCTCTGGACAGCCCTGATTTTATCCGGGACATCACCTACGGCGCTACTGTCGGAGCGGGCGTCCTCTTTCCTATTTCAGAAAAAATTGGAGGCTTTGTGGAGGTACAGGGGCATCCTGATTTTAGTTTGCAGTATGAGTCTGGTGAAATAGGTGGGGTGATTGACGGATCCGGTACTCCCCGGACGTTGCCCGCGCGGGCCATCCGTAACTTTACCATCGAGATTTCCTTCGGGCTACGTTTCTTACGCAAGTGGACGTATGTTGATTAAGCGAACCTTACGGACCCTCGGCGAGGGTTTAATGACCCTGCTCTACCCGCGCCTTTGCCTCAACTGCCAGCGGGCGGTTACCACCGAACAACGCCCCCAACTCTGTATTTCCTGTAACAACGATCTTGCGCTGACGGAGCACTGGCTCCTGCCCGAAAACGCGGTGACGGATAGGCTCGTTGGCAGGTTACCGGTTACCTTCGGAGCGGCGCTGCTCTCCTTCAGTACCGGCACCGTTTGCCAACAACTCATCCATGCGCTGAAGTACTACCACCGGCCGGAGGTGGGCGTTCAGTTGGGAGAGCAACTGGGGGAATTGATCAAAGAGCACCCCGCTCTACGGGATTTGGACGGCATCGTCCCGGTTCCCATTCACCCAAAGCGGCGGCACGAACGAGGCTATAACCAAGCGGAGAAAATAGCGGAAGGTATGGCCAAGGTGCTCGGTCGGCCGACTTACCACAACGCCCTCAAGCGGGTTGTCTTCAAAGGGTCACAGACCCGGCGTACGCGCTACGAAAGGGTGGAAAACACGCGGGAATCTTTTGGCTTGGGCACGGGGGACTTTGCGGGTAAGCACCTGCTCCTCGTTGACGATGTGCTTACTACGGGGGCAACGATTGACTTTTGCGGCAACGTTTTGCTGGAAGGGCACGAAAGCCTTCGGCTTGGGGTAGCTACGCTGGCGATTACGGAGTAGCGAAGGCCACTTGTTCATCCGCCCTTCAAAAACACACATTGCACCTGCGGTCCCGCCCCAAAATTCATATATTGAGGGCTATGCGCTACCTCTTCTTACTCCCCATCCTTTCACTTTTCGCTTGTGCCCAAACTTACGTTGCTACGGAAACGGACGGCTACGTATTCGTGGAAGCCGAAGACTTCAAATACGACAATTACCCGACCGACAGCAAGGTGCGTAAGTGGCGCAAAACGAAACCAAACACCAAGCAAGCTACCGAAGACCCCGACCCCAGCCACGCTGCAACGGCTTCCGGCGGCGCGTACCTGGAAGCCCTGCCCGACACCCGCGTCACGCACGACGATGAGCTCATCAAAGGCACCAATTTCAGCAACGTGCCCGGTAAAATTGCGCTCCTCGGCTACCCCATCCGCTTCAACTCCCCCGGGCGCTACTACGTGTGGGTGCGGGCGTACAGCTCGGGCTCGGAAGACAACGGTATCCACGTAGGCCTGAACGGAGAATGGCCGGAAAGCGGCCGACGGATGCAATGGTGCGAAGGTAAAAACAAATGGACCTGGGAGAGCAAGCAGCGTACCAAAGAAGTCCACTGCGGAGTACCCGAATTAATCTATCTGGACATCCCGAATGCCGGCGTACATACCGTCAATTTCTCTTTGCGGGAGGATGGGTTTGAGTTTGATGCTTTTGTGCTTAGTCAGGCGTATATTTCTCCGGGAGAAAGGCCTTAGAACCATTCTTGCGGGTTAAAACGTTATCTTTAAACTATGGGCAACAACCTCCCTCCATATACCGCTTACGAAGTTCTGATGACACTGGGGCCGATGACTTCGGACGAGCCCGTTAGCCTTGAAGCGTTTACACAGTTCTGCGAGAAGTTTCCGGAATTAATCGCCGAACGGGAAGCTTCGGGCAAAGTAATAATTATGTCGCCGGTAAAAAATGCATCTTCAGAAAATGAAGGCCATCTGTTTGGTTACCTCTATTCGTGGAACCTGATGAATAAGAAACCGGGTGTAGTTCATAGCCCTTCCGGCGGGTTTCTCCTAAAAGGTGATGAAGTTCGTTGCGGAGATGCAAGCTGGATATCAAACGAGCGTTTAGCTCCTTACTTAGACGAACCTGACTATAGAAAAAGCTGGATTCCAACTTCTCCCGAATTCGTAGTCGAAATAAAATCAGACACTGATAGAATAAGTAACCTTAAGACTAAAATGACGGACACCTGGCTGGCCAACGGTGTACTTTTAGCCTGGCTAATTGACCCTGACAAAGAAGTAGCCTACATCTACCGCCAAGGGCAAGATGAGGTAGAAGAAGTCCGGAACTTTGACACTTCGGTGCTTAGTGGGGAGGAGGTTTTGCCGGGGTTTTTGTTTCCTTTGGT
>CAYWMW010000031.1:12874-17751 GCA_964458975.1 uncultured Lewinella sp.
AAAGTTACCGCAACTCCAACCGAACCACCGACTCACAGTGGCTAGTCTGCGGAAACATATCCACCGCCCGAGCCTTAACGACCTTATACTTTTCGGACAGTAAAGCAAGGTCCCGCGCCTGGGTTCCGGGGTTGCAGGAGACGTAGACGATGACCGGCGCTTCCAGCTCCAGCAGCATCGGGATCACCTTGGGATGCATACCGGCGCGGGGCGGGTCGGTGATGAGCACATCGGGGCGGCCGTGCTTGGCCGCGAACTCGGGCGTGAGGATGTTTTCGGTACGCCCGGCGTACCAGGTGCAGTTGTCGAGGCCATTGAGCTCGGCGTTGATGCGCGCGTCGTCGATGGCCGCCGCGATTTCCTCGATACCGACCACGGCACCTGCGTCTTTCGCCACAAACTGACCGATGGAACCGATACCGGTGTAGAGGTCGTAGACGTTCTCGTTGCCCGTCAGGCCCGCATACTCGGCGGTGATTTCGTAGAGGCGTTCGCCCTGGCGCGTATTGGTCTGGAAGAAGGACTTTGGCCCAATGTGAAAGCTCACGTGGCCGAGGGTTTCCTTGATGGTGGTGGTGCCCGCGAAGAGGTGCATCTCCAGGTCCATCATGTACTCGTTTATCTTGCCGTTGATGCAGTAGTAGAGGCTGGTGAGGTGCTCGCCGAACTTGCTCATTATCGCGTCGAGGAAGGGTTTGATCTGATCCTGATCGTTCTCGAAGAAGGCTAAGACCAACATGCATTCGCCCGTCGTAGTGGTCCGGATCATGAACTGGCGGAAAAGGCCGACCCGCTCGCGCATATCAAAAAACGGAATCTCCATCTCGATGGCCAGGGCGCGGATGCCGTTGCGCAGGAGGTTGCTGGGGCCGAACTGGAGGTGGCACTTCTCGATGTCGATCAGCTTATCGTAGGCACCGGCTTTGTGGAAGCCGATCACGTCCATCTCGTTGGTCACTGAGTCGTCGCCGACTTCTTCGGCGGTGAGCCAGCGGCGGTTGGCGACGCCGTACTCCAGCTTATTGCGGTAAAAACTGGTCTCTTCGCTGCCCAGGATCGGTTCCCACTCTTCCACTTCTACCTTACCGATGCGCGTGAGGGCATCGCGCACCATCCGGTCTTTTTCGCGCAGCTGGCCTTCGTAGCTGAAGTTCTGCCATTTGCAGCCGCCACAGACGCCGAAGTGCTGGCAGAAAGGCTCCACCCGGTCTTCGCTCTTCTTATGAAACTCCAGCGGTGCGCAGAAAAGCACCTTCTTTTTCTTGCGGAACGGACGGACATCCACCACGTCTCCGGGGACGACTTTTTCGACGAAGACGACCATGCCTTCGTCGGTTTTGCCCACGCAAAAGCCTTTATCGGCCAGGCCGGTGATGGTTACGTTGTCGATGCGTTCGGGGAAGCGGTTGCGGCGGTTTCGGCCCATTTTGTAAGTAGTGTAGTAGTGTAGTTTGGTAGTCTTGTAGTAGGCTACCGCACGTTGGAGGAGGGCGACAAAGGTACGTTGGTGAAATTGCAAAATCGGTCTGGCAACCAGATTGTTCTTCAGGTGTTTCTGTAAGTACCTTATCTTTATTCCCATGAGTAATCTTATCGCCATCGCCGAAGACATTGCCGCCGTGCCTATTCACCGTTGGACGCTGGCGGACTACCACGCAATGATCGAAGCGGGGGTGCTTAATTCAAGCCACCGGGTAGAGTTGCTATTTGGAAAAATTGTTGATATGAACCCAGTTGGCCGAGCGCACGCTCAGACCGTAAAGAAACTCAATCGCTTGTTTTCAACCGCGCTCGACCATGATAAATACGTGTTAGGCGTTCAAGATCCGATCACGATTCTTGAAAATTCCGAACCAGAACCAGACCTATTCGTAGCAAACGGACCTTTTGAAAAATACAACGATCACCACCCTTACGCGGACGATTTAGTACTTTTGATCGAGGTTGCTGACAGCACCTTAAAATCGGACCGAGGAATCAAAAGCACCAGTTACGCACTGGCAGGCATCCAGGAATACTGGATCATTGATGTCTACGGTCGCCAGATCGTGCAACGCACCGCCCCCGACCAAACTACCGGTATTTTCAATACGGAGGAAACCTTCCAGGAAGGCGAAACCATCAGCAGCATGAGCCTCGGAGACTTTTTGGTAGACGACTTGCTGGTGCGCTACGACGATTGAGCGGTTGGCTTGGCAATTTTCATACGTTACTAACGGTATTATGATAGTGGAAAGTTTCGAGACAATGGGCGCGGCCGCAGGATGCAGGGAAAGGATAAAAGAGCAAAGAAGAAGGGCTTAGGATGATTAGAATTTCGAGGATTCAACAGAATTTGAGAAGTACATCCAACTTCATCGGCAGGGTAAGTTCAGCGCCCATCAACCCAGTTCCTGCGCAAACAACTTCCCAAACCTCCGGGGAAGCTCATCCTCAAAAAACACCTCCTCCTGCGTAAACGGGTGAACGAAGCTCAACGAATAGGCGTGCAGGTACAAACCCTTACCGTTTAGGATCAGGCCTTCGGTCCCGTATTCTTTGTCGCCCAGGATCGGATTTCCGATGCTGGTCAGGTGTTTGCGCAGTTGGTGCCTTCTGCCGGTTTGGGGTTTTAGCTCTACGAGGTTGAGCTGGCCGAACCTTGTGGAAGGTACCGACCTACACAATCGGTAATCCGACCGTGATGGCTTACCATCAATGTCAGCGGTAATTGTTCCCTGCTCACTCATTGTTCCGATGGTGACGGCGTAGTAGGTTTTCCTGATCTCTTTGTCAGCAAACAGCTTGTTCAGGGTTCGAATACTACTGCTCGTTTTGCCCACCAGCAGGATGCCCGTAGTTGCATAATCCAACCGGTGAACGGGCTGTGGTATTCGGGCGTCCGCGAGGCTGCTTGGCTGAAGGTTTTGCGGCAGGGCCGCTTTAATGGTCTTGAAGCTGTTGCCACTGACCAAGATGCCCGCAGGCTTGTGGATCACCGCTAAGTGCTCATCCTCAAATAAGACCTGCAACTGGAAGACCAGCTTCTTCTGCGGGCGGGTCGCCTTCGGGGGCGACAGCGCAATCGTTTCTCCGCCACGGATGAAGGTCGCGGAAGTAGCCACGGCACCATCCACGATGACGAGGTTTTTCTTCAGGGCCTTCTTCAGGGCTGATTTCGTTGCCGCACCGACGAAGATGCCGACGCCGTACTCCTGCAGTCGGGTTGGAGAGGGTAAATTCTCGGGTACGGTATGTGTTTCGGTTTTAGGCACGCTCTGATTATGGTTTTATCGATCATTGGCGCAAGCACCTCCAGGTAATTAGCAAATATACGAGGCAGGCCATCACCAAGCGCCTACCAACAGAGGGTATTCATCAAATAGATTTTTTTGCTAAACTAGCCTTCTCGCTTTCAAGCAACAACCTTTCTCGTCACTCCCAACCTAAGGGGTTGTCGAAGAATAATCTATCCGTCTAAAAAATGGTGCTCCCACTCCCAGTCTGATCTGCTGCCACTGAGACGTAGCTATGGCTATGTCTCAGCGTCATCAAATCAAACTGGAAGCGCGATCACTCATTTTCGCCAGAATACATTATTCTTCGGCAACCCCTAAGCATCGACGAGCGAGCCGTGTTCAAAACCGTCCGCTGCACCCGCGGCCGCGCCTGAACAATTTCCGAAGTACGCTATTTACCCTCCA
The DNA here is from genome assembly GCA_964458975.1 of uncultured Lewinella sp. Classification (GTDB taxonomy): domain Bacteria; phylum Bacteroidota; class Bacteroidia; order Chitinophagales; family Saprospiraceae; genus Neolewinella. The sequence goes on from CAYWMW010000031.1 coordinate 16,558, forward strand.
CAAATCAACCGAACAATCCCCCCTGAGCCATGAACGACGAAAAGAACTTCTCCACCATCCCGAGTAGCTACACCCCAAAAGATTACCGCCGCGCACGCTTTGCCGCCAACATGGGCGATGCGGACCTGCCCATCCCCTCTTTTGATGAGCTGAACGCGGACAAGACGGCTGCTACGAAAAAGTAAAAAACGAAACCACCGTAACGTTTCCAAAAGCGTGCGCATAAAGGAGCAAAACAACCTCTACCATGCGTCCTTTATTCGCCCTTCTCCCCTTCCTCCTTTTCGCCCTTACTTTCACCAGCTGCGGTGCCGACGGCAACCTCGATGCCGCCCTCGTACAGGAATACGCCGAGCGTTTCCAGCAGGAAGTACTCCCCACCAAAGAAGAATTCAAAGCCCTCGCCGAAGCCCAAATCGCTATGATGCCCGCCGATGAGCGTGCGGAAGCCCGCAAGCAACTCGAAGAAACCCTGGCCGATTGGCCTACCGACGGCGAAATCTCCAACGCCATCTCAGAAGCCGTCAACGAACTGCCCACCCGCAACGAAATCAACGAAGCCCTTAAAGAACTCGACGAAGCTCCCGGCGGTTCCATGATCGGAAAAATGATCCGAGGGGCCATGAACGAAGCCCCCTCCGCCGACGAAGTAAACGGCCTCGTAGAAGGAGGCCTCAACGAAATGAGTGACGACGTCAAAGAACTCCGCAAAAAAGCAAATCGTTAATCTTTAATATTCCTCATAGTTTAAGTTTCAAGCAAAGGGCGGACCGTTGATCGACGATCCGCCCTGTTTCGTCGGGTAAACTGGCGAGTGATGGTCTGTAGCCACTACCTATGCCGTAAATCAACCCATCACATCATGCGCAAGCTACTATTAACCCTACTGCCCTTACTCCTTTTCACCCTTACTTTCTCCTGCACCGCCGACGGGCTGGTGGACAGCGAAGCGATGAAAAACTTCGCCGAGAAGATGCAGGAAAAGATGCCCACCAAAGACGAATTCCGGCGGATCGCAGAGAAACGCATCGACAAAATGCCCGCCAACGAACAAGCCGAAGCCCGCCGCGAACTCGAAGAAACCCTAGCCGACTGGCCTACCGACGAAGAAATCTCCAGCGCCATTGATAAAGCCATCAATGACTTCGCCGAAAAAGCACCAACCAAAGCCGAAGTAGAAAAAGCCCTCGATGG
>CAYWMW010000031.1:17851-22875 GCA_964458975.1 uncultured Lewinella sp.
ACTCTGCCGCAGCACCTCCTTCCGCTTTCTGGCAGTTCAATCACCCCCGTAAACGCTGGACAAACGGCTGGTCATAAACCCGCTCCCCCTTAGCTGAGCTAAGCGCATTGGCCAGCGCGCCAATCACGGGCGGCAGAGAAGGTTCTCCCAGGCCGGTAGGCGCAAGGCCGTTGTCGACAAAGTGAACGTCGATGGAGCTCGGTGCTTCCGGATGGCGGATGAGGCGGTAAGTATTGAAGTTCTCCTGCTCCGGCTTACCGTCTTTGAACGTAAGCTGGCCGTAAAGGGCGTGGCCAATACCATCCACAATGCCGCCTTCGATCTGGTTGAGGGCGCCTTCGGGGTTCACGACGATGCCGCAGTCTACCGCGCAGCAGACGCGGCCAACTTTAGGTTTACCACCTTCCAGCGTGAGGTCCAATACCTGCGCGACGTAGGAATTGTGGCAGTAGTAGGCGGCGAAGCCCCGGTGGCTTCCGTCGTTATTCTTTGTTCCTTTCCAGTCGGATTTGTCGCGGGCCAGTTTGATGACTCCGGCGTAGCGCTCGGCGTCGTAGTCGTTCTTTTCCCCGACCGGTTTTTCGATGGCCCGGTCGAAGAGTTCGAGGCGGAAGTCGATGGGGTCTTTACCGGCGGCGGCGGCGACTTCGTCGAGGAAGGCCTGCTCGGCCCCGGCGATGAAATTGGAGCGCGGCGCGCGCCAGGCTCCGGTGGTGATGTTGGAGTCGAGGCTGATGTTCTCGGCCAGGTAGTTGTCTACCGTTCCGGCGGGGAAGCGGTTGGCGAAGACGGGGCTTCCGCTGGTGCCGGTACCGCGTACGTGGAAAGCGATGAGCTTTCCGTCTTCGTCGAGACCGGCCCGGTAGGTGACGAGGTAATCCGGGCGGTAGGTACCCTGGGTCATGTCGTCTTCGCGGGTATAGACGAGTTTTACGGGCGCGTTTACGGCCTTGGAGATCAGTGCGGCCTCTACGCCAAAACCTCCGTAGAGGCGGCGGCCGAAGCCTCCGCCCATCCGCGTCATGCCAACTTCGATGTTGGCGGGGTCCATATCGAGGATGGAAGCGATGGATTTTTCGAGGAACTCCGGGGTTTGGATCGGGCCGTGGAGGTCCGCCCGTTCGTCAGTAACGTGGGCGAAGAAGTTCATCGGCTCCATCGTATTGTGGGGCAGGAAGGGCGCGGAGTAGGTAGACTCTACGATCTTGGCGGCGTTCTTGAAGGCGGCTTCGGGGTTTCCGTCGCGGCGGGCTTCTTTCACCTTTCCGGTTTCAAGCAGACTGGCCATTTTGCTGCGGTGTCCGTCGGAGCTTTCGGCGGGGGAGACGCGGTTCCATTCGGCTTTTACGGCCTTCTTGGCCTGCATCACCTGCCAGGTGGATTTACCGACTACGGCGATTGATTTGCGAACGGTTCCTGAATCCGACCACTGCAATTCTTTTCCTTCCGGGGCGCAGTCCAGCTCGATCACGTCCACGATGCCCGGCATGGCCAGGGCAGCATCGGCGTTGAAGGAGGCCAGCTCCATCCCGAAGGCAGGCGGGTGGATGATGCCCGCGTGGAGCATCCCCTCGCGCTGCACGTCGATGCCGAAGAGGGGTTTCCCGGTCACGATCTTGCGGGCGTCGACGTTTTTCTTACCCTGGCCGATGATTTTGAAATCCCTCGGGTCTTTCAGTTTCACCTCCTCCGGCACGTCCAGCGTAGCGGCGAGTTCGGCGACTTCGCCGTAGCTGATGGCTTTGTCTTCGGGGCCGTAGATCATTCCTTTCTCGGTCCGCAGGTCAGCGACGTCCACTTCCAGTTTTTGGGCGGCGGCGGCCAGCAGCATGGCGCGGGCCGTGGCACCAGTGGTGCGCAGCGGCATCCAGCCGTGGCGGATGCTCTGGCTTCCGCCAGCGATTTGGCGGGTGAAGATGTCGGTATCGAGCTTGCCCTGCTCTACGATGACTTTGTCCCAGTCAACGTCCAGTTCCTCAGCGATGAGCATCGGCATGGAGGTTTTTACGTTCTGGCCGATCTCCGGGTTGGGGCTCATGATCGTCACCACGCCGTTTTCAGCAATTTTGATGAAGCCACTGAACTCAGCAAATTTTTCGGGCATCACCAGCTCAGGCGCCATCAGGGCCACGGCTGGTTTTTGCTCGCAGGAGGTGAGGATGGAGAAGCCAAGCATAAAACCACCACCGGTGGCGGCGGAGACTTTTAGGAAATTTCTTCTGGAAGATTGCATAGTAAGGGAATAAAGGGAAAAGGAAGAAAGGGAAAAGGAAGAAAGGGGGCGAGGACGCGGGTGCAAAGAAGGTTAGCATCACGGATTGCAAGCGGATTGCGCGGATCGACGCGGATTTATCTGTCTTTTCAAATCCGTGTTCATCTGCGTAATCCGCTTAAAATCCGCGATTCTTCTTTTATAAATACGGATCAACGATCAACTCAGCTTCGAGGCCGCCGTTTTCACCGCAGCATGAATCCGGGTGTAGGTGCCACAGCGACAGATGTTGCCCGCCATGCCAGCGTTGATGTCTTCATCCGTGGGGTTGGGGATGTTGTTGAGCAGGGAGGCGGCGCTCATCATTTGTCCGGCCTGGCAGTAGCCGCACTGCGGCACGTCGTGCTCCAGCCAGGCCTGCTGAACCGGGTGCTCGCCGTTTTCGGACAGGCCTTCGATGGTGGTGATCGCACTCTTCCGCTCGGCGACGGTCTCGACCGTCATCTGGCAGGAGCGCATCGCAACGCCATCTACGTGAACCGTGCAGGCTCCGCACTGGCCGATGCCGCAACCGAATTTGGTACCGACGTAGCCCAGCTCGTCGCGCAACGCCCAGAGGAGGGGCATTTTAGGATCGACGTCCACCGCGTGGGCTTTGCCGTTTATGTTTATGGTGTAGTTGGCCATGGAGTAAGGAGTAAAGGGAAAATAAGTAAAGGAATAAGGGACGCTAAAGTTAGGGATTTCAGGGGATATATTACGGATGTAGTTTTTGGGGTGCGGGGTTGAGCGCCTCTGGCGCGATCTGAAAGAATTAGAACGCACACCAGAGAGAATCAACCCAGAGCAAACGTATTTTCGTACCAGTCAACAAAGAATCTTGCAACAGGGTGCTTGTGCCTGAGTAAGCCCTTGCGCAGTGCGGTTACTGCGGACATACCCGGCTCCTCCTGAATAGCCAAAAACAAAGCAAGCAAAGCCTTTCGTGCTCGTAAGTCCGAAAATCGCTGGTTTTCGCCTTCCTGGATTTTAGCTAGCATTTCCTGCGCGGCAAGAAAAGATGCGTCTTCAGGGTCAATCAACTCCGTGAGGAAGTGCTCAAAGTAGCCGCTGTCCTTATTGTTGGGCATCACCCAGAGGCCGACGCGGAAGTTTGGCGCTACGTCCGCTACCCACCCGGCGGGGGAGTTGGCTACGAAGTCCCAGTTTTCTACCGCTGGCAGGTATTGATTCAGCGTTGACTTGATGCTATCGAAGCGGGCTTTTGTGCCTTTGCTGTTAGCGTCTACTATTATACCTACGTTGGTGACAGTAGGATCGTTTATTTGTTGAACCAACGTTTTTCTAACGTTACGGACACCTTTTACAGATTTCAGAAAATCCTTCTTGTACTCATCATCACTAAGGTAGCCAGTTGGATGTTGAGAGTCGGAGAGCTTAAGTATTTCGGAGAGTGCATATCCTTCATTGCCTTCCAATATTAATATCTGTGCCATCAGAGTCCTCTTATTTCCAGTTTAGTATCCATCATGAACTCCAACTCTTCGTAGGGGTATTCAATCACCTCGTGTTTCCCACTACGACCAATCTGAAGGCGCAAAACCTGCATTTGCTCCCGGTAAGATTCGTTTGCAGCTGCCTCATACCAAAACTCCCGAATCGCATCCTGGCTGTGCGTAGTTGCCACCACCTGAATGTTCCACTTGATCGCGTACTCGAAGATGATCTTCCAGAGCTTGCGGATTACGGAGTGGTGGAGGTGGGTTTCTATTTCGTCGATTAGGAGGAGGCCGTTTTTGGACCTCACAAGTGACAAAGCAAGCAGTAGTATCCTCTTTGCTCCTTCGCCGAGCGTCTCTATATTGTAAGGAGATTCATGTCCCTTTTCCCTTATCAGAATATTTTCATCAGTAATGGAAATTCTAGATACATCACGATCCATTGTTTGACTCAATATTTCAAGGATGTCTTCCTCCAAGTTCGTCAAAGCAACTTTTGCCCAAAACTTTGAGAGGTGATTATATTTTGATGCCGATGGTACAAATGTAACGGGCTTGATATCAGTAGCTGGTACTATCAGGTCTATTTCATCAAACAGTGGTGTCTTTTTACCTTCCTTATTTTTTAAATAAACTTCATAAGAGGTCAAAGTACTTGAAACCGAAAATCCGTTTATTTCAAATAAGTGAACTCCATGGTATAATTCCAACATGTCAGAATCATCCGCTACATTCAAAGGTTGATAGGCTAATCTTGATTTTCTTTTGTGCGAAATATCTTGAACAATAGCTGCTTTATTGTAAGCTCCTACAAATCTAGCGGCCTCCAACAAAGCCGTCTTCCCCGCATTGTTCTTCCCCGCCACCAAATTAATGAGCTTCAACTCCGGTACTTCGAGCTCCGGGAAGGCGAGGAAATTCTTAATGGATAAATGGTCGATCATGAAAAGAGAACCGTTGATAAGGAGGGAAAGTTACGGTATGGCCAGCTAAAACCCCTCCAAACCACAGCCTGAAGGCTACTGAGCGGACTCGAAAATCTTCTTTGCACCAGCGGCCGCGCCAAAAAAACGCTACATAAAAAGCGACATCTGTAGCCCAGATTCCTCGTCGGACGAGCTAAGCTGCGCAAAGCCCGGCCGACGAGCAATGTCCCCAAAAGAAAGCCCGAGCGCCAGCAAACGCCAACGCTCGGGTGCTAATAGGGTTAAGATATTCGAGAGACACTAAAACTTAGGCAGGCTGCACTTCCGGCCGCCCCGCAAACCAGGAAAGCAAAGCAGGCCGGTTAGTCACCACCACCGTAAAAGCAA
>CAYWMW010000032.1:0-12821 GCA_964458975.1 uncultured Lewinella sp.
TTGGGGAGAGGTGGCTACGGGAGGTCATCGTCAGGTTTAACAGCCTAGGCCTCAAGGTTATTCAGCACTCGTTTGAAGTTTCACCCCAGGCGAAGCCCAAACTTCACAATACAGTAAATGGCCCGCACCCCATCCCGCCAGCCGATTTTCTTGCCCTCTTCGTAGGTACGGCCGTAGTAGCTGATGCCGACTTCGTAGATGCGGACGTCTTTGATGCGGCTGATCTTAGCCGTCACTTCGGGCTCGAAGCCAAAGCGTTTTTCCTTGAGGGTAAGCCCCTGGATGAGGTCCGTTCGGAAGAGTTTGTAGCAGGTTTCCATATCCGTCAGGTTCAGGTTGGTGAACATATTGGATAGGGTCGTCAGGAATTTGTTCCCGATGGTATGCCAGAAGAACAGAATCCGGTGGGGCTTACTGCCCTGGAAACGGCTGCCGTAGACTACGTCCGCAAAGCCGGAGAGGACCGGTTTCAGCAGGTCGTTGTATTCTTCGGGGTCGTACTCCAGGTCGGCATCCTGAATGATGAGGTACTCGCCGGTTGCTTTGCTGATGCCGGTGTGCAGGGCTGCGCCCTTTCCTTTATTCACCTCGTGGGCGTGGTACTGGATATTGAGCTCGGGGTTGGCTTCCCGGTAGCGCTGTACGGCGCCCTCCGTATCGTCCGAGGAGCAATCATTAACGATGATGAGCTCCTTGCTTATTCCGCCGGTGAGCTGTACGTCGCGCACCTTATCGAGAATCAGGTGGATGGTCCGCTCTTCGTTGTAGGCGGGGATGATGATGGAGAGCTTGGAAATAGATGGCATCAAAAAGGTCTTGTACAAAAGAATCGCTTGCCGGGCTTGGCACATTTTCGGGGTAAAATTAACCCTCCTTAAGCACTATGGCGGTGGTTGGCTTAAATATCCTCCCGATAGGTCGCCTTTATTTCAGTTATCCTTATTCATCTGTCTTTTCATAATAGTTGCATCCTGCGGCCGCGCCCTAATCTACCTCCTCTTCTACCACCGCTTCAGCCAGCGTAGGCGCTCGCCACTTCTCGTAACCCACCGGTGCTTCGTTGACCTTGCGCAGGGCCACCGAGGTGCGCTTTTTATCGACCACCATGGCGAACGTCATAATCAGGCTGGTACCGATGATGATAAACAGCAGAATGCCCGGCTCGAAGCCCTCAACCACGTTTTCGACGGGAATGGCGTAGAATAAAAGAATGGTGATAAGCCCACGCGGCGCAACGAACAGCTGCGGCAGAATATCCGCCCCGATGAAGATGCGCAGAATGACGAACCGGATGAGGTAAATACTCAGGATGATGAGCACACTCACCATCGCCACCGTCCAGCTGGCCAACGAAGAAAGCACGATGGTAAGGCCGAAGATGACGAAGAAGAAAGTACGCACAACGAAGGCCGTCTCCATCGTAACTACGTGCAGCCCCTCATAGATGTGCAAGGCCTGTTTGTAGTTCAGCAGCTTCTTCAGCGGCCCCTGGAAGAAGAGGCGCATATTGGCAATCATCAGGCCAAAAACCAGAATGATGATGAGCGAGGAGAGGTGAAATTTCTTACCAATTCCGTAAAGCAACAGCAACACGGCAATGAGCAAAAACAGCTTCACGTGGCTCTTGATGCGTTGAAAAATAAGCACAATACCGTAACTGGCGATGAGGGAGACGACAATCGTGATGAGCACCTTACCGCCGTATGCTAGTGCTCCACTAGAATGTTCTGCCGTGTCCGCAATCTCCCCATCAAGGCCTAATTCGCCGGTACCACCGTGGAGTTGGCTGGTAAGAAAGTAGAAGAGCATGATTCCCAGGATGTCAGAAAACGTGCTTTCGTAAATATGAAATTCTTTTTTCTCGTTTTTCAACCCCGTTACACTAGGGATGATGATCGCACTCGAAAGAATAGACAAGGGTGTGGCGTACAACCAGGCCGTTGTAGCATCCATGCCGTCTACAAAGTATTCCAGTATCTCCGCCGCAGCCCAGGTGGAGAACACCAGCCCCAACAGCGCGATCAGCATTGCCTTGCCAATGGCCAGGTATTTGTCTCGTTCCAGCTTCAATTCCAACGCAGCTTCGAGCACGATCATGATCAGGCCCACTACACCCAGCACTTCAAGCAGGGGTAGGAAGTTTACGTTGTCCATAATGCCCAGTGCGTCCATACCAAACTTAAGCAGGATGCCCAGAATGATCAGCATCAGCACCGAAGGTACGTTCGTCCGCTTTGCGACCTCGCCAAAAATAAAGGAGAGAATGATGATGACTGACCCTTCGATTAGGAGCGTATATGTGTCTAAATGATCCATACTGGTAAACTGAAAATTGAAAAATTGAACGCTAAAATGTCCGATGTGTAATTGCTGCTTCGTACACAGCCTAAATTACCTAAAGACTAAGCTACTAACTCACTTCTTAGCCAGCGTAGCCGGATAGCCCCATTCCGCCATCAGCTCCAGCAGCTCCCGGAGGTGCTGCTCTTCACGGACGGAAACGCGGGCGTTGATCTTGTCTTTCCTTCCTTCGGCAAAAGTGACTTCCGGCTTGAAGGTCCGGTCCAGGTAGGGAGCACTCAGAAACTTATCCGATAACCAGCGCAGCCGATCTTCCGGTTTGTCGTCTTCTTCTACCTTTACGTTTAGCTGGTAATAACCACCGACTTCCTGGCCGGTGGAGAGCGAGTACCCCTCGGTTATCAGGCTGCTGTAGTTTACGAACTGAAGGCTATCCCCGGTTTGAAGGTAGAGCCCGATCCGCCCGATGCGGGAGATCACCCCACTGCCCTGCTGCGTTTTCATCCGTTTCCCCTCCCCTACCAGCGTGGTAGACAGGATGATCCGCCCGCTGAGGTAATCCCGAATCCGGCTGAAGGCCCCAATCGTGAGCAAGACCAGGATGATGCCGTGCATGAACGGGTTGATGAAGAAAAACTCTATCGTAAGAATCAGGATGGTGATGGGCTCGTACAGCAGCAAAAAGGTGGTGATGCCACTGACGATCGGCTGTTGGTAACGACCAAAAAGTACGCCGTTACGCAGCCTCCTCCGCACCAGCACCAGCACCCAGTACACCCCCCACAACAGCAGCGCCGTCAGGAAAAGGTTGAACCAGGTGAAGTAAGGTTGCAGTAATGCTTCCATACACTGTATTTGTTTTATTCGCCGGTTTAAGGGCCTTAGTTTTCTTTAATTGTGGTATCAAGGTAGCCGTTGTTTTCCAGCGCGCGCCCAACGTCGGTCACCACACTTTCCCGGATGGATAGCCAGCCGTCGTTCGAACGGGTAATCAACCCGACGCGCAGCATCCGTTGCAACACACTTCGGTAGCGCTGATCGTAAGACGGGCCGAAGAGTTTCCGAAGCTGATAATCACTCGTTCTGCGCTCCAGAAAAATGGTGGTAAGTAACAGACCAGTGTCCGTATTCACGAAGGCGGGGAGCCGGAACCGCCGTTCTTTACTCGGCATCACGCTATTTTCATCGCAAAACTCCATCATGAAAGCCCAGCGGTTGAGGGTATCCCCCACATTGCCCTGGCTACTGCGGTGAAGCTTCTTCACCAACTGGTTGAAAGCATGGTCGCTCAGTGGTTCTCCGCCCTCATCCACCAGCTTTTTATGGGTCGCGCCGTGGCGAATCCGAATGGCGTGCTGCATGTCTTCCACCGAAAAATCGTCGAGGTTTACCTCCGACTGAAAAATCCGGTCAAAGTCCCGAAACCGGTTCAGGTGAGCATACACCGCATTGGTGGTAGAGACGAGGTAAAATATCTTAGCGGAGTAATTGTCGATGTGGGCACCCAAATCGGCTACGTTCTGTGCGAGTGAGGTATCGTTGTCTCGCCAGAGCTCCAGGTCATCAATCCAGATCATTGGCCGGTTCTGAATGGTGTATTTCTGGACGAAGGCGAGTGCGTCCGCCAGCTTACCCGTCGTCTGCATCCGCCGCCCCTCAACGGAGATTACGCCGTTGGGCACCAGGCGAATGACGTTGTTGGGAAAGATCCGGTTAGAGATCATCTCCCCGAAGAGCGACCGCCCCGAAAGCCGCCGCCCGGTGAGCACCACAGCCCCCCGGTAGCCCATGCGCCAGTTGGCAACCAAGCGCTTCATTTGCTCGGTCTCCGCCTCGCGCCCCACCAGGAAAGACTCACCGATGTAGCCTTTCGTCATCACGATGTTGGTGTAGGCTTCGTTGCCACCGGTGGTCTGGCGTTGCTCGATGGCGCGGACGATCTTTTCGGAAATACTCATCCGGTCTTCGCGCGCGGCATCGCCGCGCCACCGCTCAAAACCACGGAAGGTGTTGCCCAGCCATTCCTTAACTGGTGCAAGCCACCGCCCCTGCCGGCGGGTAAATTCGTTCAGGCCCGACTGCAGCGGTAAGGGCAAAAAGCCGGGTACTGGTCGGTAAACACTCGTCAGTTTCAGGTCCGCATCAATAATGCCCACCAGCCTGTTCTTTATTTCATGGTACGCCGCCTGAGCGGTGCTTACCCGGTCCAGGAAACTTTGAAACGGCTGGCCCAGATCCTCTATTTCCAGGTCAACCTGGGTTCCTCCGGCCTTGATCTCCTTGGCGATGAGCAGCGAACGGTTACGGACGTTGTTGACCGCAACGTCCAGGCCACCAGCTACCTGTTGGGAAAGCTCCCAAAGTTCGTAGAGCTGCGGTAATACTTCAGCCGAAACCCACTGGTTGGTGGCCCGCTGGAAGTTCACGTCTTTATACTGCATCAGGCCGTGGTCGGCGCTGACGGTGACCCTGGTTTGCTCCACAATCTGTGCGATGCGGGCGTTCAGTTCGTTGGTATAATCATGAATTTGCGCGGGTGGTTTGGCATCCTCGATGTACTCATCCAGTAAGTTGGCGATCTGGCCGGGCCTGATGTTTTCTTCGCTTTCACTTTTCGCAATGAAATCGGCGATGCTCCGGGCTTTCTTCTCCGCCTCCGTAACCGTGGCCAGCGATGCAGCGATGCTGTTGTGCAGTAGCTCCCGGATACCGGCGAAGATATTCACCTGCCTGCGCAACACCGAGAACTCTTCGGCGAGGGAGGCAGCCTGATCGGCGACCTCCACAATTTGAGCTCGGTACGCGGGCCAGGGGTTGTGCTGAAGCTTCCAGCCGGACAGGGTTTTCCGGCGGTACTGCGCGTTACTTTCTAAGCGTTGGCGGGTTTTAGCCACCTCTGCTTCCCATTCTTCCAGGGCCGTAGTCAGGGTGTTATGGGAGCGGTGATGGAGCTGCGCCACCAGGCCTTTGGGGGCTTCGCCGTCGGCCACCATCAGGTCCGCCGTTTGGAGTTGGAGCTGTACGTTGCGGTACAGTACCAGGAAATGCTTGGCCCTTTCGGCCCAGACGAAGTGGGTGATGCGGCAGCCTAAATCTTCGGTATCTTCCTCATCTCCAACCGGGCAGGTATCCCCGTGGGCCATCATGGCGTCCGCCAGTTCCCGGGCCCGCGTTGCGAGGTGGTTAATGTCTTCCGAAAAAGAATCAGCGGGCGTAGCGACCTGCCCTACGGCTTGCCGCAGCGCCTCGGCCGTTTCGTTGTCTTGTTGGGTAGGTAGTGGATGGGCTGACATGCCGGTAATGTACGAAACTTCGGAGATTCTTGGTGTAAATCAGGGCGCGGACGCGGGATGCAATATTTGTTTTTGAAGGGCAATGTTTATCCGTCCCCCAATTACTTCCCCCGAACCTCAAAAATTCGCTCAATCTTCTTCCTTGTCCGTATTGTCGCCAACGGATCAATTGCGTTGTGCCGCGTCAGGCCGATCAGGAAGGAGTTTGGCCCGGAAAGCATCGGCGTTGCGTTTTCCGCTCGCCCGAAACCAGCTACCACCATGCCGTCGGGGCTGTCGCGCGCACCGATCTCTTCGTTGCCGAGGTAGCTGATGTGGTCCGGCTCCGTATCCGGCGTAGCCTGGAGCATCCAAAAAACATAGGGGCTTGCTTTCTCGCCGAAGAACATATAGCGGAACGCCCCCCGGTGAACATCGCCACGATAATGGTCGTGAATAACGTAGCTCGGCTCACTCAGGTCCGTCGCCCAAAAGGTGGTGCGGGGGAGATACTTACCACTGGCCGGGCCTTCGTATAAAAACCAATAATTACGGTCTTCAGGAGTTCGGATTACGTCCAGCCGGGCGGAGGTTCGGTAAAACGTCCAGCGCCATTCCCACTCTCCCGAAATAGAAACCGTAGTGATCTGGTTGCGGCGGGTAATCCGGCTCTCGCACTTCGTAAAACCTGGGTGGCCGGCTCCGTCATCATCTCCGCCAAAAACCAGGTTCGGTACGCCCCGGTACTTCGTTGCTGCCGCTGCGGGGTAGCCGCCGGTGGTATCGTCGGCGTAGCCCACCCAGTCGTTGCCCTGCTTATCCAGGATGCTGCTGAAGCCGCCCGCCACCGGATCGTACAGGAAAGTGCCAACTGCATTCTTGATCCTGAAGTGCGGCCGGCCCAAATGCTGGACGGTACGGATACGGCGGACGGAGCCACCTTCCTTTCCGTCTTCGAGTGTGGAGTATTCGGTTACGAGCCCTGCTTCTTCAAAAACTTCCACTGCACCTGCGGCCGCGCCCCCCAAAGCCTCCTGGTTCAGGTCAGACAAAACGCACTCCTCCCCTGGTAGCGAAGCCGGGAAAAACATTGTAGCAATACTGAGACTCAGGAGCAAAAAGGAGGTAGGCTTCATAGAAAATAATGGTTGGAGTATTACTACAACCTGTAATCTGGCGCTCGTGTTTGCCCTACCGCACCAACCCAATCAAAGACCGATAATCATCAAAGCGCGCATCCTCCGAACCCGGCTCCAGCAAGGAATCGTGGTCCAGGTCAAGGTAGAGGTCTTCCAGGTCGCCGAGGGTGTCTTTGCAGCGTACCTCCACGATGCCGTCGTGAAACTGCGCCCAGCGCCAGTTGTAGGTGGCGCGAACTTTCTTCAGCGTTTCCCGCTGCACCACCACCGCGTCTTCCGGCCCGCTGACGGTTTCGATGTTGGCAAAAGCGAGTTCGTTGCGCGCAATCATGAGCGCATCGCGGATCACGAAGTAGGCGGTGTGGACGGTGTCGGCAGGTTGGTCTTTGTCCTGAATAGCAAACTCGGCGTAGAGGCAAAGCTGTACGTCTTTGGCGTTGCGCAGCAGGTTCTTAAAGGTCGTTTTGCCCCGCCATTTCAGGTCTACGATGGCCACTTCGGCGCGGCCGTTGCGGTCGCGCTCCAGCACCAGGTCCGCGCGGCCCTTCACGGGTTGGCCGCCCATTGGCTCCAACTCGCCCTCCAGTATTTCCTCCGAACCCCGGATGCGCCAGCCGTTTTCCTGGAGGTAATGCACCAACGACCAGGCCGCGTAGTGCATCGTGCGGATGAACTGCACCCGCTCCGGTTCCTGGCCGTATTCCAGCAACACCGCGCCTTCGTTTTCCAGGAGTTTTCGCCAGTTGTCGTTGATCCATCCGCCGACCATTTCGCGGGTGTACGGCTTATCATCCGCCTTGATCTGGTTCAGCAGCCGCTCGATGAAGAGGTGGCCGAGGTTGCCCCGCAGCCGGTTCTCCCCGGCGATGCTCAAGATGGGCGTACCCTTCAGTTTTAGCTGGTGGCGGAAGACCCATTTGTGCGGGTAGTAGAGCAAATCTTCGAGTGCCGTAGGGGTTTCCGGGTCGCGCTCGAGGATGGCACCGGGGCGGTCAATTTTCAGTTGCGGAACGGGGCCAGCGAGCGGATTGACCGGCACTTCGGCAAACTTCGGGGCAGTTTTTCCGGCCAGCACGGCGGGGCTTTCGCCCGCCGCGTCGATGTTGACGGTGATCGCGTCGAGCGCACCTTCGGGAAAGGCCGCTTCCAGGTCGCCGAGCAGCGGATGGGCTTCCACCAGGCTACCGTCCACCAGCTCCGGGAGGCAAAGCACCAGTTGGTTGCGAACGTGCAGCACCGGGCGCAACTGCGCCCAGGCCGACAACTCGTTTTGCTCATCCGGGCCGTTAAGCACAACGCCTTTTGCGGTCAGGTATTCAAGCTCCTCCGGGTAGTAGCGGCTGAAGAAATAATCGGGTTCGTGCTCAATGAAATCCCACCAAACCAGCTGTTCCAGTTCAGGGCTAGTAGGCGTTTTTAGCGCGGACGCCGGTGCGAAGATGGTTTTCAGAGCACCGCTCTCCCGGTGTTGAAACTGGGTCGGGGCGGGCTCGTACACCGTTCTTACGAGACGTTCGACCTCCAGGTAAGACAGTTCGGTTTCCGGCTGCGCGTCCAGCAGCTCCATTGCGCGGAGGGCCTGGGCGGCGAGCACCAGTAAGCCGCTGTTCTCGATGTTCTTTTTCTTCAGTTCCGCGAACTCCTCCAGTGCCCATTCACGGAGGCTGTTGAAGAGGTCGCGCAGGTCAAACTTAGGCACCTTCGCCTCGCGGTCAAAGCGGCGGCGGCGAAACCAGGTCTCGTACTGCTTCCGCGTTGCCTCCAGACGGGTTTTCGGCCAGCTGCGGTCTTCCTCCATCTCCCGGAAGAAGCCCTCCAGCATGGCGAACCAGCGCGGCCCGAACATCCCCGGCGTATCGGCCAGGAAAACGGCGATGCGCTGGCCCAGCCGCCAGTCTAACGGCTTGGTGACGAGGCTAACGAACTCCATCACCCGGTCTACCTCCATCGGTTTCCAGAGGAAGGTGGTTACCAGTTTGAGCACCTGCAAACTCGGCCGCGCCAGGCTGGTGGATGGTACCCCGAGGCTCGGCATCCCTTCGGAGAGCAGAGCGTTGTCCAGTGTTTGGTTGCGAACGGTCAGCAATACCCCCGGCCGCCATTCCGGGTTATTTTTCACCAGCCGGGCGAGGTAGGCCGCGATGTGGGTCTCCCGCCGCGCCTTCAGGATGATGAGGCTGCCGTCTCCGGTCAGCGAAGCATTGTCTTTGTTCGCCCGCACACCTCCAGAACTCTCCGTTGCGCCCAGCATCTTTTGCCAGCGGCCGAGGTCGTTGTCGGCGACCGGCGGAGCGGGCTCGGGGAGTGGAGCAACCGTATCCCCCAGTTCCTCCAGCGCAACCAGCAAACGACGCACACCGGGAGCTAGCAAATGGCGGGGCTCGTTGAGGAGAATGTTGAGGCGCGGGTGGCGATCTTCCAGTAAAACACTGAGCAATAAACGCAGCCGGTCGGCCAGGCCCGGCAGCAACCGGAATTCATAGCGGTCGTCGTGCAGCAGCGCTTCCAGTTCGTGCAGTACCCGGACGCGGACCGGCGTATCCGAACCAGCCTCCTGGTGTACCGCATAGCCTGCGTCGATCAGCTCATCCCGCCGGCCGAGCAGTTCCTGCGCCGTAGCCGTTTGGTCGGCCGTAAAGGAGGCCAGGTAAAAAGGCTCCGGACCAGCCTCGGCTTCGTTCATCGCCAAATGAGCGCTCAGCAACTGCCGGTACTGCTCGTTGCGCAGCGCCTCCCGGTTGATGGCCGGTGCCCCCAAAGCATAAAACCCCTCCAGGTACCGCAGTAGCCCGGAGGGGTTCATGTACGCCTGCTCCGCAACGTTGACGGGGGCGGCGGGCAGGGTTTGCGCGTCGGAGAGGGTTTGGCCTAGGAGGATGGTCATTTTTAGGTGGGGGCTTGGTTGGCCGCTAAGGTAAGGGAAGTAAGGGAGTAAAGGGGAAGGGGAGTAAGGGAGTAAAGGGGGAAGGGGGTAAGGGGCTACCGCAGGTACCGTTCACTGCACTACGCTTGCTCACCAAAGGCGAGCAAGCGTAGTGCCGTAAATGACGGACACGGTAGCTCTTTACTCCCTTATTCCTTTCAACCCTTACTTCACAAACTCCGGCTTCACCCAATCCTTAAACACCTTCATCACTTTCTCGATCTTCGGGCGGCTCACGTTCTGCACGTAGCCCTGGTTGGGGTTGGAGAAGTCTTCGTAGTAATCCTGGTGATAGGCTTCGGCAATGTAGAACTCGCCGGGTTCTTCGATGGTCGTTACGATGCCGTTGCTGAAGGTGGACTTGTTGAGTTCGGCGATCTTGGCCTTGGCTTTAGCGCGCTGTTCTTCGTTGATCGGGAAGATGGCACTGCGGTAATGCTTGCCCCGGTCTGGCCCCTGGCGGTTGAGGGTGGTTGGGTCGTGAGCGACGAAGAATACATCGAGCAACTCTTCATAGGTCCTCACCTTGGGGTCATAGTAGACGACGATGGCTTCGGCGTGGCTGGTGAGGCCCGCAGACACTTCTTTGTACGTCGGGTTGATTTCTGATCCGCCGGCGTAGCCAGACCAGGCTTCTTCAACACCAGTGATGCGGTAGAAAGAAGCTTCCGTACACCAGAAGCAACCACCCGCGAAGTAAGCTTTTTCAAAGCCTTCATAGCCAGAGTCCAGCTCTGCGATGGTCACCCCCGCAACGGGCTCGGGGTTGCCCTTAGTCATAGCTGGCTTGGGAGCGGTATTAGCCGTTGCAGAGGCATCGGCGTTGGTCTTTTGGCTATCGCAGGAAGCGGAGGTCAAAAGCAAAAAGCACAGTATTGCAAGGGAGGAAATAGAGTATTTCATTAGAGGATATATTTTGTGGTAGTTGGTACTCTAACACAAAACAGGGGGAAGTTGTTATGGTGGGTTACGACAATCGCGGAGTTACCCTAAAACCCCTTCCGAACCCCCAACTGCAACCCAGCCGCCCAGTAAGTCTCCCGCAGCGGCGCAGCCCGACGGGTAAAAGACCCGGGGTAAGCCTTGAAGAAAGGCTCCACCAGCAGTACAAAAGGCTGTTTCTTACCGATCACGTAGGTAGTAGAGAGGGAAGTCATGAAGCCAACACCGACGTTTCGCCGGTACTGCCCGTCGTCCGCCAAACTAAGTGGCTCGACGGAGTCCGGACTCAGAA
The DNA here is from genome assembly GCA_964458975.1 of uncultured Lewinella sp. Lineage (GTDB taxonomy): Bacteria > Bacteroidota > Bacteroidia > Chitinophagales > Saprospiraceae > Neolewinella. Next base: position 10,870 of record CAYWMW010000032.1, read on the forward strand.
AACGCCCCTGAACACTGGTGGTCAGGTTCACCAGCGGGCCAGCGTTGAGCGCTACGTTGAGGCGGCGGCCAGGAATCCGGAGGCCAAGCAAGACCGGTACTTCGAACTGGCGGATACTGTTGTTCGTTTTCAGCAAGACGGTTCTTCCGTTCACCACATCTTCGTAGTCAAATTTATTGCGGATCTCGGAGTACGTCAGGCCGCTGCGCAGCACGAGGCGGTCGTTGAGGGTGTAAGCTCCACGGAGAGAGACCTGGTAGCTAAGGCCGGGGTTTTCCCGGATTTCGCGAATATTACGTTGCGCCCGCTGGTCATCGGTTTCGGCGGAGAACTGCTGGTTGGCGTAGAAGGCACCGAACATGAATTCGGTCTGGAGCCGGTGGCGGTTGGCAGCGCGGAAGCTGCTCGCTGGCGGGGTGTTGAGCTTGAAGTTGTCTTCAACGTTAAGGTCTACATCGCCGACCTCCAGGCTGGGGATTGCCCGCTCGTTCGTTAAGACCGGCAGGGCGATGCTCGTTGCACGGTTGAAATTGACGGGAGTTGACGCTTCGTCAGCATCAGAGGTTTGATCAATGGCGCTTGTGCCTATTGCTGCTTCGGGGAGTGGGTTTTCAGCGGCTGCACCTTCTGCGAAAGCTTGGTTGGTGATTGGTCTCTGGCTAGTAACTTGAGTAGCCGGAGAGCTGATGCTTGCAGCGTTTGTGGCCGAGGTTTCTAGGCCGGAGGAGCTGGCTCCTGTGGGTAGAGCGATCTGCTCTGCCTTTGCTCCTTCAACCAATCTAGCACCTGCTGCCGAGCCCAAATCTGCTTCAGCATCGTTGTCGGAGAAATCTTTGGCAACGACGACGGTCTCGCCCTCAACGGATTGGTTTTCTACCTGCTCACCGCCAGCCAGTATCCACCAGCCAACACTGAGCACGAGTAAGACGGCCGCCACGGCGCTGAGTACACGCCCGGAGGTAAAGAATGGCGCAGCGGTGCGTGCCTTCCAGATCCGGTCCCACATTCCGGCGGGCACCTCGGCGGTGCGGTTGCGGAGGCCATCGGCGAAGACCTGGTCCAGGCTGGCAGCAGCGGGTACTCCACTGGCAGCGATGCGGTTCCACATATCAGCCGGGACGTCGCCCGCGCGGTCTTTCAGCGCGTCGGAGAAATACTGGTCTACCCCCTCGCCTTCGGGCGCAAACGGAGCCTTGCCCGCGCTTACGCGCGACCACATATCAGCGGGAACTTCGCCCTTACGGCCTTCGAGGCCGTCACGAAACATGTCGTCGATCGGATTCATATGGCAATGCGTTGGCGGATTTCAATCTGGCGCTGCAATACTTTGCGTGCTTTCAGCAGTTGCGAGCGCGAACTTGCTTCCTGTATACCGAGTTGCTCGGCAATTTCTTTGTGGCTGTACCCCTCAATGGCGTAGAGGTTGAATACGAGGCGGTAGCCATCCGGTAGTGCCTGCACCATGGCCAGTAGTTCCTGTTCACCAAGCTCGGCGTATGCAGTGGGTGCCCCACCCCGCTCGGGGATGTTTTCCAGGCCGGATTGCTCCAGCTGAAAACGTTTGCGCTGGTAGGTTTTGAGCGCTACGTTGACGGTAAGCCGGCGCGCCCAACCCGCAAAAGAACCCTGAAAACCATACTTCGGTAGCTTCTCGAAGAGGCGAATAAAGGCATCCTGCAAAGCATCTTCCGCTTCCGCCTGGGTACGGCAATAGCGCTGGCAAACCCCCATCAACATGGGAGCGTACCGCTCGAAAAGGGCGCGGCTGGCGGCCTCTTCGCCCCGCAGGGCGCCTTCGATCAGGTCTTTCTCTTTCATGCTCAGCATCAGGTGGTATTACCGGTTTGTATTCGGTAGATACCTTTAGTGGGAAATTCGTTGCCCGAAGGTAGTTAGGAACTAGGAACTAGGGAACTAGGAACTAGTTTCTAGCTCCTAGTTTCTAGTTTCTA
>CAYWMW010000032.1:12921-22869 GCA_964458975.1 uncultured Lewinella sp.
CTAGTTTCTAGTTTCTAATTCCTAGCTCCTAGTTTCTAGTTTCTAATTCCTAGTTCCTAGTTTCTAATAAGCGCGGCCGCAGGATGCAATGATGGTTTTAGCAGCATCGTTATCACCATTAATGTAGCGTTCAACTCGACAGGCGAACTTTTTTGTTATCCAATTTGAATAGTCCTTACTAATAACCCAGGATTGCTCATTACAACGAAGCCTTCTCTGCTTAAGAAACACAAAAAAGAATTCGACTGGCGAGTTGCGGCGAAATGAACAAAGCACTACCTTTGCACATGCAATCATTGCACAAACAACTAAATTAAATACCATGAACTCCACCGTCACGCAGTCCGCGCCCTTTACTACTACCGATTCTTTTCCGCTGTTGGGAACTGACTACGTTGAGCTGTACGTGGGCAACTCCCGCCAGGCAGCGCACTTTTACCAGTCTTGCATGGGTTTTCAGCCCCTGGCTTACGCTGGCTTGAGTACCGGGCTTAAGGATCGGGAGAGCTACGTAGTGGTACAGGATAAGATTCGCCTGGTGCTTACCAGCCCGCTGACGAACGGTACGGAGATCGGCCGCTTGCACGACCTGCACGGTGATACCGTTCGCTGCGTTGCCCTTTGGGTTGAGGATGCAGCTGTGGCTTACGAAACTGCCCTCAGCCGGGGAGCGGAGAGCGTTTCTCCGCCCACTGCTTCAAAAGATGAACATGGCACCTGCGTCCGCGCCCAAATCCAGACCTTCGGTAATACCATCCATGAGTTTGTTGAGCGCAAAAACTACGACGGCCCCTTCCTGCCCGGCTACGATGCCTGGAACCCGGAGTACCGCCCCGAAGCTATCGGCCTGAAGTTTATCGACCACATGGTGAGCAACGTCGCCCTCGGCGAAATGAACAAATGGGTGAATTGGTACGCAGACGTGATGGACTTTAAGCAGCTCATCAGCTTCGACGACAAAGACATCTCCACCAAGTACACCGCCCTGATGAGTAAGGTGATGAGCAACGGCAACGGCCGCGTCAAATTCCCCATCAACGAGCCCGCCCCCGGCCTGAAGAAGAGCCAGATCGAGGAATACCTCGATTTCCATAAGGGGCCCGGCATCCAGCACATTGCCGTGGCGACCGACGACGTGATCAGCACCGTCCGCGCCCTCCGCGCCCGTGGTATGGAGTTCCTCCGCGTCCCCGACAGCTACTACGACACCCTGCTCGAACGCGTCGGCGACATCGACGAAGACATCAGCCCCCTGCGCGAACTCGGCATCCTCGTTGACCGCGACGACGAAGGCTACCTCCTCCAGATTTTCACCAAGCCCGTGCAGCCCCGCCCGACGGTCTTCTTCGAGATCATACAGCGCAAAGGCGCCACCAGCTTCGGCAAGGGCAACTTCAAGGCGCTGTTTGAAGCCATTGAGCGGGAGCAGGAGTTGCGGGGAACGTTGTAAGTCTTCCTGTGGTCGAAGCCTTCCGGGTTGAGGCCCCGCCCACAAAAGCAAAGGCCCCATCCGCAAAATCGCGAATGGGGCCTTTGCTTAGAGGTTGCCGAAGAATAATCTATCCGTCTAAAAAATGGTGCTCCCACTTCCAGTCTGACCTGCTGCCACTGAGACGTAGCGATGGCTATGCTTTCATAGTTCCGCCTCGATCAGCACCACGATCACTCATTTCAAAATCAGGAAGTTATTATTTCACCGTCCCTAAGTATTTAGCACGCAGTTCTACTCCGGCTCAAAGCCAAGGATGATGTTGAACGTGGACAACTGCGCATCCGGCGCATCGAGGTTTTTATCGAAGCCGAGGCCCCAGTCAAAGCCAAGGGTACCGAACATCGGGAGGAATACACGGGCACCGAAACCGGCGGAGCGCTTCAGGTCGAAGGGGTTAAAGTCCCGCCCCATCCGCCAGGCGTTACCGGCCTGGGCAAAGGCGAGCACGAAGATGGTACTCGAAGGATTAAGGCTAAGCGGGTAACGCAGCTCCATCGTATACTTACTGAAGATTGGAGTTGCGCCCTGCCGGCCCGTAACCGGATTGATATTGGTCTCCAGATCATCGATTTCGTACCCCCGCAGAGAGATGATGTCTACCCCGGCAAACTGGAACTGCTGGTTGTTGATACCATCGCCACCAAGCTGGAAGCGCTCGAAGGGAGACACACCAGTTCGGTCGTCGTAAGAGCCGAGGAAGCCGATCTTAGCTTGCGTTTTCAGAACGAACTTACCCACCAGCGGTGTGTACCAGTCGGCATTCAGGCGCCATTTGTGGTACTCCAGGTAGCGGAAACGTTCCTCTACATTCACCAAGTCTTCGGGGGCACTGCTCCGCAGGCCGAGGGCACGGTAAGGAGGTGTGACCTGAGCGGTGAGTTCGATGTTAGAGCCCTGCCGTGGGAAGATCGGGTCCGTAGCCGTAGAGCGCGCCAGGGTGAACTGGAAGCTGAAGTTGTTGTAGTTACCCGTCCGGACGCTCTCGCCCTTATCGGTGATGAAGAGTTCCGTCCATTGGTCTAGCCCCAGCGTCTGGAGATTTACCCCCGCGCGGAAGACGAAGTTATCGTCTGGCCAGCGTAGGCGGGTACCGAAGCTGACGGCTGCCTGCTGAATGATCAGTTTACGCGGCTGGACTTCGCTGCCGAGGTCGTACTTATTGTAGAAAGCCGATACCGTCAGGGAGGTCGGGCGCTTACCCCCGAGCCACGGCTCGGTCAGGCTGGCGTTGTAGCTCTGGAAGAAACGACCGTTCGTCTGGGCCCGAAGGCTCAGGCGCTGGCCATCGCCCTGCGGCAGCGGGTGCCATGCTTCCTTATTGAAGAGGTTGCGCAGCGAGAAGTTATTGAAGGTTACACCCAGCGTACCAATTACTCCACGGCGGCCACCCCAACCGGCGCTAAGCTCCAGCTGATCCGAAGGCTTTTCCTCTACGGTGTAAATGATGTCTACCGTCCCCCGGTCCGGATTTACCGGCGTATCGATGCCGAGGGTTTCCTGGTTGAAGTAGCCCAGGCCGATGATCTGCCGCTGCGAGCGAATGATGTCGGAGCGGGAGAACTTCTGCCCGGGGCGGGTAAAGACCTCACGGCGAACTACGTGCTCGTGGGTGCGGTCGTTGCCGTTGATGGTAACTTTGTCAATCGTAGCCTGCGGGCCTTCGAAGATGCGCATCTCCAGATCGATGGAGTCGCCTTCAATGGCGACCTCAATGGGGTCTACGCTGAAGAAGAGGTAACCGTTGTCCATATACAACGAGGAGACGTCCGCATTGTCCTGGCTGAAGGAAAGGCGACTTTGTAGTTCCTCCTCATTAAAGATATCCCCTTTTTCAATGCCGAGTCTCCGGCTGAGGGTCTCTTCGTCGTAAATGGAGTTGCCCTTCCAGGCAATGTCCCGGAAGTAATACTGGTTGCCTTCATTGATGTTGATGTCTAGCACCAGGTGACCGTCTTCGTTGCGGTAGATGCTGTCGCCCAAAACGCGCGCATCGCGGTAGCCGAGGGTGTTGTAGAAAGCGATTACCGCGTTCTTGTCTTCTTCGTACAGCTCGGGGCGGAATTTAGAGCTCTTGAGCAGCCGGCTTTTCTGGCTGGTTTCCTGCATTTTCTTACGGAGCTTCTTTTGCTTAACGGCAGTTGCGCCTATGAAGTTAATCTCCTCAATTTTTACCCGCTCTTTTTTGTCTACTTCAAAAACGAGCCGGACGGAGTTGGCCCGGGAAGTGTCCACAATTTCTTCCACCTTTACGGTAGCGTCCAGAAAGCCTTTCTCCACAAAAAACTCCCGCACCCCTTCGGCGGCGTTCACCTTCGCGTCTTCCGTAACGATACCGCCCCGAACGATGTAGCCGTTGATGACTTCGTTCAGGTCTTCGTGCTTACCCTGCTTCACCCCTTTATAGCTGTGCCGCAGAAAGCGAGGACGTTCTTCCACCCGCAGACGCAGGAAGATCACATCACCAATCACCTTTTCCTGCTCGATGGCCACATCAGTGAAAAGGCGAAGCCGCCAAAGGTTCTTGATGGCTCGGGGAATATCCGGACCGGGAACCCGAATCTTGTCTCCCACACTCAAACCAGTAACCCCGATAATGGCGTTCTGCTCGGCAAAAAAGGCGCCCTCTACGGAGATCGCACCAATCTCATACTCCTGGGGGTTGGAGTAATCGTAGACAGGAAGGTTCAGTGAATCCGTCTGCGCGGAGGTAGTAGCGACCGTGAAAAGACAGAGAAAGAAGGATAGGTAAACGCTTAGTTTCATTCTGATAGGAGGTTTGGAGCCTGAAAAACAGGGGTGGCTCCTCAGGAGTAATAGACAAGGTTCTGCGCCGGGTGGTTGGTCAGGCTTCAGGATAGTTGTTCACTTGTTTTGCCAAAACGTCGTTCACGTTGCTGAAAGTCAAATACAGCGGCGTGTAAATCAGGCTTGCGGAACTCAGGCCAGAACACCGGGCTGAAGTAAAACTCGGCGTAGGCTGCTTGCCAGAGGAAGAAATTACTGAGCCGGTGCTCGCCACTGGTCCGGATGATGAGTTCCGTATCGGGGAACTCCCGGGTGGAGAGTTGTTGGTCAATCAAGGACTCGTCAATCGCCGCAGCGTCCAGCCGGCCAGCGGCAACTTCCCCGGCGATGCGGCGCATCGCGTTGGTAAGGTCCCACTTTCCGCTGTAGTTGAGGGCCAGGATCAATTCCATTCCTTCGTTATTCGCCGTATTAGCGATGCCGAACTTGAGAGCATCACGGGTAGCTTCCGGCAATCCAGAAATATCACCCACCGCCCGCAAACGGATGTTGTTCTTCAATAAAGTCTCCATTTCGGAGCCAATTGTATCCACCAACAACTGCATCAGGGCACCAACTTCCATCTCCGGCCGGCTCCAGTTTTCGGTACTGAAGGCGTAGAGCGACAAGCACTCAACACCCAACTCTGCACAACCTTCCACGGTGGCGCGCACCGCTTCTACAGCCGAATGGTGGCCGAAGACGCGGGGCTTACCCTGTTCGGTGGCCCAGCGGCCGTTGCCGTCCATGATCACGCCGATGTGGCGAGGGAGACGGGATTTATCGATTTGGTTTTCTAGTTCCATACCTAATTGAGGGCGCAAAGGTACGGAGTAAGGAGTAAAGGTAGAAGGGAGGAAAGGCAGAAGGGGCTACCGTCGTTGCCATTCGCGCTCACTTGAAACGAAAAGCGGAGCGAATGAGTAGCAGCAGCGGCAGCCCTTTACTCCCTTACTTCTTAAAAGTCCAGCCCCAGCCCCAGCAATACGTTCCGCCCGGCCTGTGGGTACATGCCCCGCAGCAGCGTCTCGTCGCCAGCGAAGTTGAAGCGGTAGCCCCAGCCGTTGGTGACGTAGAGCTGGTTAGTGACGTTACGTACCAGTAAAGTGAAACGCAGCGCACCGAGGCGAGACTCTCCCTGCGGGCGCAGCGTGTAGGCGAGGCGGAAATCAGTGTAGTTATAAGCGTCTAGTGCAGCCGCTTCCGTGCCGGAATTGTCCACAAAGCGCTCGCCGACGTACTTGGTTTGCAGGCCAGCTTCCACAAGGTGCGGGCCACTGTTGACGACCTTGTAGTTAAGGTCGAGGGCACCAACGATGCCGGGGCTGAACGCCAACGGCGTGTCTTCCCGCTCCACAGCATCCTGGCCGAGGTAGCCGAAGTTTTCGTCGTAGCTGTCCAGGAATTCGGTGAAGGCGCGTACGCGGTTGCGGCTCAGGGCCAGGTTACCGCCTACCTCAAATCTGCTGGAGACCTGGTAACCACCCTGCAGCTCCAGACCGAGGCGGTAAGAGTTGGGTACGTTGGCGCGCAGCAGTTCGCCGACGTCGTTGATTTCTCCGGTAACCACCAGCTGATCCCGGTAGTGCATGTGGTAGAAGTTGGCGCCGTAGTTGAAGTTGCTGCCCTGGCGGCGGATACCGATTTCTGTGTTCAACAATTTTTCGGCCCGGGGGCGGGTGCTGAGCGGGTTTTCGGTGAAGTCGTTGCGGTTGGGCTCTCGTTGCGCAACGCCAAAGCTTGCGTAAGCCTGGCCACCGCCGGGGAGTTGGTACAACAGACCGGCTTTGGGGTTGAAGAAGGTGTGCGTCGCTACCTCATCAATGCGGCTCAGGTCGTTGGCGAAGCCGAGGAACTCGTAGCGCACGTGCCGTACCTGAAGATCGAGGTAGGCGGAGAAACGGTCCGTCAGGGAGTAGTTGGAGCGGAGGTAATTGCTGAAGTCCTGCTTGGTCGCGTCGTTGTCGTAGTAACGGTCACGAATTTCGGAGTCACCGGCGTTTCTGGCCCAGATGACTTCGCCGTAGTGCCCGCCGAGGTACTCGTTGGCGGAGCCGCCGAAGGTAACGTCCAGCTTCTGGTTGGGGCGGTAGCGGAGGCTGTAGACGGTACCGTAGAAGTGGTTGTCGAGCCAGCGGCGACGAATCAGGTCCGTAGTTTCTGGGCCATCGGGACCGGTATTTATGCCGTAGTCCTCCACATCTTCATCGGCTTTGTACTGCTCGAAGTAGCCGAGGCCGCGGGTGTAGTGGCCGCTGATGCCGAGGCTCCACTTGCCCCCGAACTCGTTGTTGTAGTGGAGTTGGTAGTGGTTCTGGCGGTAGTTGTCTACTTCGTTGTCGTAGGGTTCGCCTTCTTTTTCGGTACCGACGGAGTTGTAGGTACGGCCGAACTCGTCGATCTCGTCCTGGGTAACGCCGTTCCAGCTCTGGTAGGTCACTTCGTTGCCACCGAATGCATTGAACCTCCACACGGCACCTGCGCCCTCGCCCACGTACGTAAGCCCTGCGTAGTAACCTTCGAGGTCCGCCGTAGCGCGGTCCACGTAGCCGTCGGAATGGGTCTGGCTGTAACGCGCGTCGATCTTCAGGCCATTGTCGAGCAAGCCGGAGGTGTAGTTGACCGCGCCGCGCCGGGTGCCGAAGCTGCCCAGGCCACCGTCAATGCTCAGCTTGGGCTCTTCGCTAATCTGGTTGGTATTGAAATCAATGGTAGCGCCGAAGGCACCCGCGCCGTTGGTGCTCGTCCCTACCCCACGCTGAATCTGAATGTTATCCGCCGAGCTGGAGAAATCGGGCAGGTTGACCCAAAACACACCCTGGCTCTCCGAGTCATTGTAAGGAATACCGTTGATGGTCACGTTCGTCCGGGTCGGGTCGGAGCCGCGAATCCAGATGCCGGTGTAGCCCGTGCCCGTGCCCGCGTCGGAGCTGACGACCACGGAGGGCGTCCACTTCAGCAGGTAGGGCGCGTCCTGACCGAGGTTGCGCTCCTGGATTTCCTCCTTGGAGACGTCGGTGTAGGTGACGGGGGTTAGGGGGGTTGCGGCGGTAGCAGTAACGGTGATCTCGTCAAAGTAATAACCTGGAACCAAGTCGTTACCGACCAAATTCAAGGTCAGTAATTTCCCGTCCAGAAAAGAAGTAACCGCCACCTGACTAGGAGAATAACCGGTATTGAAGGTTAGTTTCCCGTTAAGGTGCTTCCTTGGAACTAAGAGCGTGAACTGCCCTTTCGTGTCGGTGGTAGTTCCAATTGTTGTCTCTTCTAATAAGACAGATAAACCAATCATTGGCTTTCCGTCATCATCAATTACAACTCCGTTTATTGTTTTTTGAGCAGTAAGCGCACCAAAGCACGCCAGCGCCAGCCCGGCGCAGAATAGAAATCGCAGCATAGCGAGAATAATTTTTCCCTTCCCGGCATTACCCGGGCAGGTTCCTGATTAAAGAATCTAAGGGTTTGATCTCAGCCGACGAAAATCGTCAGCACCCCTTTATCGGGCGCAAAGATAATCCAGTTTCGCAAAGATTGAATCGTTACCAAAAAATTTGAATCGCAGATTTGAGCGGATTTCGCGGATCGGCGCGGATGGCTGCCGCTGTTACATAAGATTACGCCACGCAAAATCCGTGTCTATCCGCGTAATCCGCCTAAATCCGCGATTCTGTCTTCCCTGCGCATCTATCCAACCAATCCTTGCGTAACTTGTGGCCTACCAAAAAAAAGAAACCGGCCGCCCAAAGGGCAACCGGTCCGAAAAAAGAGCTTTGAGAGGCTATCTACATACCAAACTTTTGGCGGGGTCGATTCCGCCGATTTCTTTAAATTCTTGAGATTAACGAATTCGCTTGTGTCTTTTTATGTTCAATGAGATTACGGCGCTTGTGCCTAAATAGAATGTCTGAGATTACAATTCGCTTGGGTGGTCGTGGAATTACAATTCGCTTGAGTGTGTTATCTGAGATTGAGATGCGCTTAGTGGGTCGTGAGAAATATCAATTCGCTTTTGTGTGAGATTATAATTCGCCTGTGCCTATAAATGAGTGTCTTCCGTTCGTTTCCTCCCTTCGACATTACAAATGTGCGACAAGAAATCGCCTACCACACGTACAAAGTCAAAGTTTTTTGGAACATTAAACACCCACTATAAAAACATAAACTACTGATTACCAGTCAAAAGAAAACAACATAAGCCTTTAAAAAATGAACATTTATCAATTTTTACCCTATCCCCAAGGCTTGATTTTTTTTCAAAAAAAGTCAAATTTCCCGCTCAAAAGCGGTTTTTTAACATTTGTCTTGCTCCTTTGCGCGCTTTTGCTCGGTTTGTCCGCTCCCCTTGCGGCCCAATTTCCCGACTTTACATTACGGGACCCCCTGGCGGAGGTCGCTCAGGACAATTGGCTACGGCCAGACTCCGCCTACAACAAAAAGCGCTTCCTGATCTCGGCGGGCACGGGGGCGGCACTTTATGGTGCAGCAAGTGTTGGGTTGTACCACGCGTGGTACGCTGATTTTAACCGAACCAGCCTGCGCAGCTTCGACGACTGGGGCGAGTGGAACCAGATGGACAAGGCCGGGCACGCCTTCACGGCTTACATGTTTAGCCGTTATGCCTTTGCCGGTTTGCGCTGGAGTGGCCTCAAGCGCCCTGCGGCGCGGTATACCGCCCTCGGCGTAGCCAACCTGCTCCAGGGCACCATTGAGGTGATGGATGGTTTTTCGGAGGGCTGGGGCTTCAGCTGGACGGACCTGGGGGCCAACGTCACCGGTAGCCTCGTTTTCACCGTTCAGGACGCGCTCTGGCAAGAGCAGCGCATACTCATGAAGGTGTCTAATGACCTGCGGCCCATTCCCGATGTACCCGTCTTTAACAACAATGGTGCGGAGGGTAACCTTGGAAACGTTGTAAGGCAGCGCTTCGGCAGTAACATCTTCGAGCGTTACCTTAAAGATTATAATGCGCAAACGATCTGGGTCAGCGCCAACCCCCGGGCCTTCCTGCCCAAGAGCAAAATCCCCGTATGGCTGAACGTGGCCGTCGGCTACGGAGCAGAAAATGTGTACGGCGCCTACGGCAACGGGTGGCGGGAAAACGGCGTTGGTTTCCGTTACCAGCCCGAACGCTACCGCCAGCTATTCCTTAGCCCAGATATCTACTTTAGCCGCATCCACACTAAAAAGCGCTGGGTACGCCTTGTGCTCGGTGTGCTCGACTCTTTTAAATTCCCGGCCCCCGCGCTGGAGTACTCCGAGGGCAGGCTGAAGGGAAGCTGGCTCATGTGGTAAGTAAGGGGAGAAAGGAGGAAGGGGAGAAAGGAGGAAAGGGAATAAGGGCGCGGCCGCAGGTGCCAAGAAAAGTTAAGGGGCGGTCTTCTCTGGTTGAGGACTTATAGTAGGCTGTTAAACCTGACGATGATCACCCGTGACGGTTTTCTACCACCAAAACGCGAAGCGTTTTCTTCTTAATAGCCCCTCTCCGCTGAGCCTGGGGCGAAGCGTGTTGGAGAGGGGTTGGGGAGAGGTGGCTACGGGAGGTCATCGTCAGGTTTAACAGCCTAGGACTTATAGTCTGTAATTTCGGACGCCAAGTCCTTAACCGTGCTTCAACCTCCGTGTGTATAACAATGGTCCGCTACGGTTTTGAGAAAGGAACTGATTTTGTTTCA
>CAYWMW010000033.1:0-22779 GCA_964458975.1 uncultured Lewinella sp.
TAAATAAATAGAATTGTTCGTGCAAGCGGCGTTATTGCATTACATTATCTAGCAAAACCCAAAATTATTCTTCCTTGATTCCCCATAATATTTTCCTACCCGTCATATTCATTAGCAACCTAATATCATTCTCATACATCGGCAGCAACTCTTCAACGAGCGCATCATCTTTTTCCCGGAGAGAGGAACTGCCCTTAAATAAAAACTTCAGCTTTTTGAGAAGGCTAAACTTAGTAAGAACGGGGAGATAGTACTTCAAAGCCAATAAAAAACGGCTAGCGGAAGGGGCATTGACTTTGTCGTTTTTATTGGAGATTTCGGCATTAACCTCAACACCAAGGAATTGAAAAACCTCCTTCAATGCAAGCTCCCTGTCCTTGTTCACTTCTTCGAATATCATCAAATGAACGTTTTCCTTACCGAATAACTCCATATAGCGCTGAACGTCTTCCGTGTAGAAACCATACTCGATCACGCCGTGCTCTTTTATGAGGTGTTCTTTTTCACCAAGTAAAATGTCTTTTAACGGAATTTCCGGAGGTATTCTTCCGGAGCGAATTATATGCTGCACTGCAGACACAGCTCTTACGGCAGGGTTTCTCAGAATGATCAATATTTTACACTCCGGAAGCATCTCGTAAATTCGGTTTGCCGTGTTTGGCATGTGGCCTTCACAAGTTTCTCCGTTGAACAGGTAATCCGGTGTTTTTTCCAGAACAATTTTATGCCCTGGCTCAGCTCCCTCAAAATGTGCTGCGTACCATTCTTTTCCTTTACTGTAGTTGTAATCTTTGTCAAAGAAATGGACCTCTTCCCTTGGGCCGAATACTTCAGGGTGTTTTCTCAGGTTCTCTAACAACCACGTGGAGCCACACTTTTGCCCTCCAACAATTATCGCATTTGGGAGCCTCATGACTTGTAGAAATTTTTGATCTTAGCAATTACCTTATCGATATCATCATCTACCAACTCCAGGTGCATTGGTAGCCGCAGTAATCTTTCGCTTTCTTTGGTAGTAAACCGGTCTTCCCCCGAAAGGCGCCCCATTTCAAGGCCAGCACTTGCACTATGAAGCGGTACGTAATGAAAAACAGTTTGTATCTCTTGTTCGCGCAGGTATTCTATCAAATCAGAACGCTCTTCTACATCTGCACACTTGATGAAGAAAAGATGGCCGTTATGCTCCGTGTTCCCCGCCAGAGCGTCATGTAAGCCTATGAACCCGGCCTTTGAGAGTGGTAGCAAACCATCATAGTAGCGGTTCCAGATTCCTCTTCTGCGCCGGGAAACATCTTCTGTAACTTTAAGTTGTTCCAACAAATAGGCAGCGTTTAGCTCACTCGGAAGGTAACTTGACCCCAGATCCACCCAGGTATACTTGTCCACCTGCCCTCTGAGGAATTGGGCGCGGTTGGTTCCTTTTTCCCTGATGATTTCTGCGCGCGCAGCGTATTTAGGGTTGTTAATCAGTAACGCTCCTCCTTCACCGCAATGGATGTTTTTGGTCTCATGAAAACTGAAGGTACCAAAGTCTCCTAAAGTACCCAGGGCCTGCCCGTTTTGAGTCGCCCCTACACACTGGGCAGCATCTTCTACCACCGCAAGCTTATGTTGATTGGCAATAGCGGTGATTTGCTTCATGTTACAGCCTACACCGCCGTAGTGAACCACAACAATAGCTTTTGTTTTTTCAGTTATTGCCGCCTCCAGCAAAGTCTCATCAATGTTCATACTATCAGGATGTACATCGACAAAGACAATTTCAGCTCCCCGAAGGGCGAAGGCATTGGCCGTAGAAACGAACGTAAATGAAGGCATGATGACTTCATCTCCAGGCTGTACATCCAGCAGAATTGCGGCCATTTCTAAAGCATGGGTACAAGAAGTAGTAAGCAACACCTTATTTGCCTTACAGTTTTCTTGCAATAATGTGTTCACCGACTTGGTAAACGGGCCGTCTCCACAAAGCTTCCTGTTCCCGATTGCCTCACTAATAACGGCGGCTTCGGTTCCAACCACCAAAGGCACATTAAATTTCATCATAGTATATCTTTAGGAAGCCATGGCATCACGTACCAGTTTGGTAAAAAAAAGAATGATCCCAGTTAAAATTACCCCCAGTAACCCTCCAATAATTAAGGCAAATATGCGGCTCTCTTTAGTTTGAGCCAGTGGTTCCAGAGGGGCATCTATCAAATTAAAGGCTGGTTTTTCGTTGGCTAGAAGAAACGCAGCAGTCTCTTTATTTTTAAGAATTTCAGCATACATCGTACTCAAGATCAACACAGTCCGGTTGAGCTCTTGCCCTCTGATTGTGTTCTTACGCAGTAATACCTGCGAACTACGATCCTCGAACCTGGCCAGAACCCCCTCTGCTTTGGCCAACTCTATTTTGACGGAGTCCGCTCTTTCTTCCAACTGGGCCAGTGTTTCCTCTTTACCTGAAACCGACGCAGTAATGAAGTATTCCGATAGCCTGGCATAAGTTCCGGTAGCCAAGGCAACCGACAACTCAGGGTGCAGCGTATTTGCCCGAAGGTCAAAAAGGCCACTGAATTCATCTACCTCCAGTTCGAGTAAGCCTTCATCATCTGTAACCAACTTGTTGTACAACTGCTTAAACGCATTGTTTCCTACGGGGTCGTCAGGAGCCGGTATACCATCACCAAAGTAGAACCCCTTTAGCAATTCACTATCCTGCCAGTTGTCATGATAGCCATAGATGTCAATAATATGGTCTGCGAGTAGTTTTCTGTTACCGTTTATTGCTACCGAATCAAAGAGTACCCGGCTCAGCACTTTACGGCTCTTCCCCAGCTCCAGGAGCTTGTTCACTTTACTTCCGCCCCCGCCTTTGCCTCCGCCTCCGAGCCCAAGGCTTCCCAGAATCGCTCCTGCACCAATGGAGGCTTCTTTTTCATCGTTCAGCATAAACGTTAGCGGAGCGGTATACACACTGGGGGTAGAGTAAGCATAATAGCAGAACCCACCACCTACTATTAACCCTCCAAGAACAAACCAGTACCATTTACTGAGAAAAAAGTAGAAGTATTCCTGGACGGCTAAGACCAATTCCTTTAACGTCAGTTCATCTTGCATCAATGAGTATCTAAAGGGTAGAGTAAAGGAGAAGACCCCTACCTCCGCAACAAAATGAAAGTAGTAATAGTAGTAGCAGCCCCCACCAAAATCTGCGCCAGGCCAATCCAGTCAAACCGTTCCTCTCGCCGTTGTTTCTGCTTTTTCTCAGGCTTCAGGGGTACCCGAATGGCCGCTCCCGGAAGTACTTCCGGGTAGTCCCGTATACCCGCAAAACTCTTGGTTTCCTTTACTTGCCCATTAGCATACTCAACGGTTGTCCAGCGTCTGCGGGCGATGTCGTCTTCAAAGCCCCCGGCGTACCGTTTTATGTACCACCTTGCGGGTTTATTGCCCTGGTAGGCAACCTGAATGGTTCCGTCAAGAGTAGTAGAATCTCGCCCGAACCTGTCGGCCAGAGTTCCCTGGGTGTAGATAGTGACCAGGTCTTGCCGTTTAGGTATGAATAGCGTGTCATTGGCCCGGATCACCATATTGGCCGGGTCGGCAGCGTTGGTCACCACCCGGTCAAGATCAAGGACGACGTAGCCGATGTTCGTAGCTGGCCGGTACAGCGTTGCACCGGCGGGGAACGCCTCGTCCGTTAGCCCGCCAGCGCGGCTTATGACGTCACTTAGGCGTTCGTTGTCTTTCAGTAGTGCGTAGCGGCCGGGGTAGCGGACTTCCCCCTGAACAACAATGTTTTGAATTTGCTCGAATTCTGCGGCGCTGCGCACAATAACTTGGTCGAAAGGTTGGAGGTCAAAGGGTATACCGGCGTTTAGGTCCAAAGTTGCCAATAAGGTTTTTGTGGAAGCCCCTTCGGTGATCTGCAGGCGGAATACTTCCACCCGACTCAGGGCTGCATCCATACGAGTACCGCCAGCCAGGTACAGTAGGTTGGCCACCGTTAGGCTGGGGTCAAAAGTATAAACTCCGGGCGCCCTTACGGCTCCGGAGACACTCACCGTTGGCCGGTCCGAAAATCTTTCCTGATCGTAAACAATTACCTGGTCTTTTGGCTGCAACTCAAAATCACCGGACTGGCGCAGATCAAGGCGCTTATAAATTTTCTCCTCCTGGTTATTGAGGGGAGTCCGAATAATCATCACTTCCGGAGCGGCATTGGGGCGCGCACCTCCGGCGAGCAGAATGGCCTCTTCCAGGGTGAGGGCTCCGTCTTGGGGGAAAGGCATTGTTATGGCAGTATCCCGGACTGCTCCCTCTACGGTGAAGTTTGCGTTGTCCAGAAAAGCCTTTTTATTGAGGATCTGCAACCTGTCCCCTCTTTGCAATTCAACCTTCTCTGCACCTGCGTCCGCGCCCAGATTCACCCGAATAAGGCGATTAGTTCCGTCGTCATTACTCCGAAACAAGAAGGCCTCATCCGTACGGGCACTGGGGCGTAAGCGGCCCAGCGTCACCAGGCTGGCCACATCAATACCTTCTTCGTAGGCATACCTTCCTGGTAGCAGGACGGCCCCTTCAATGGCAACAAAGTCTTCAATCGGATCTTTAATTACCGGTACTTCCACCAAGTCTCCGTTCAGCAGTTCAAAGTCGGGTGTTTGTGCAAAGTCGACGTTGAGTACTTCCAATGATCCCCGGTTGTAGCGGGTCACCCGGATATTGGAGGTTTCTGCCTCCGGCAACGGTTCGCCGGCAAAAGCGATGAGCTGTTTAAGGCTTTCGCCTTCAATCAGCTCGTACTTCATCGGGCGCTGCACACCACCTCCAATGGTAACAATTTTTTCCGCGACCGGCACGAAGATTGTCGCGTTGTTCGCAATAAACAGGTCGGTTTTTTGTATTGGGTTTTGCAGGAAATCGTAAACATCCAGGATGGTTTGGTCTTTCCCGTTATTGAGTTGAATTTTACGCACCGAACCGCGTTCCGTCGGCCCTCCCGCTGCTATCAGGGCGTTGAAGCCAGTGTTGAGGGAAGACATAGAGTAGCTGCCACTCGTTTCTACCTGGCCAAAAATATTGACGGAAACCGTACGTGCCAGCTGCATTCGGATGCTGAGTTCTCCGTTCCGAAACGTATAGTATTGCCGCAGCCGCCGCCCTAATAAGGTTCGTGCATCCCCGATGGACACCCCCGCCAGCGGTATGCGCAAGGTGTTGGGCAGCTGTACGAATCCGGATTCGTTAACGCGCAAAATAAAGTCAGTCTGGCTGGCCCCAAAGATGGAGACGGCTATTTCATCTCCCTCCTTGAGGGGGTAGCTCTCGGGCGGGGTGGCATTATCTGTAGCCCGGTAAACCTGAAGACTTTTGTTGCGAAATATCTGGTGGCCGTAAATGTTACTTTCTGGTAACTCTTCGCCAGCTTCCTCCGTGGTCACGTCCGTGATTGCCTCTTCCACTGAGGCGCCGTCTTCCACCGCTTCCTGAATTTTTTCCGTAGAGGTAGCGGCTGCTTCGCGGGCCTCTTCTTTAGCCTGCGCTGCTTCTGCTTCCATCGCCGCGATAACCGCTTCGATTTGAGGGCGTAACCGGACCAGTTCTTCGGGGCTGGCACCATCGACGTTGATACCCTTTGCAAGAAGCCGTTGGCGCAACTCCGCTTCATCAATGTCGCGATCCGCCAGAAACTGACGGAGCTCTATCCGTTGGCTGCCCGGCAAACCTGGCACCTGCGCGAGCACTGGCGCGCCCAACAACAGGACAAACAGCAATAAAGTATATTGAATTATAACTTTCAATTTATGGGAATTTGACTTTGAACTGGTTAAAATTTATGGGAAGAGACAGGTATTTATAGCCGCCAAAGTATTTCTTCGGCAGCTATTGCCTCCCGGCTGTAAATCGCCTTCAGGTCAAACAAGATCAGGTCGCCCTTGCTAACCGCCCGGAAATCATCCAGGGTCTTGTTTTTGAATGCTTCGTGCGCAACGGCTACTACCACGGCATCGTAATCTTTACCGATTCCGTCTACCATCGTCAGGCCATACTCGTGGGCTACTTCGTTCGGGCTGGCGTGCGGGTCATATAGGTGTACATTCACCCCAAAGTCCATCAGTTCCCGCACAACGTCCACCACCTTTGAGTTACGAATATCGGCCACATTTTCTTTGAACGTAACCCCCAGCACCAGCACCTTACTGGCTTTTGGGTTCTTATCTGCCCTTAGTAAATGCTGGACCAATTCCTTAGCGATGAAAGCCGGCATCCGGTCGTTGATCCGGCGGCCGCTGGCAATCACCTGCGGGTCGTAGCCCATCTTCACACTCTTGTGCAGCAGGTAGTAAGGGTCTACGCTGATGCAGTGCCCGCCAACCAGGCCGGGGCGGAAGGGAAGAAAGTTCCATTTTGTACCGGCTGCTTCCAGCACATCCTGCGTATCAATGCCCATCTTGCTGAAGATCATACTCAGCTCGTTGACGAAGCTGATGTTTACGTCGCGCTGGCTGTTTTCAATCACCTTGGCGGCCTCCGCTACTTTAATGGTTTTGGCTTCGTAGATGCCGGCGGTCACCACGTCTCCGTACACGCCAGAAACCACCTTAAGGGTTTCCGGGTCACTTCCGCTAACGATCTTCAGGATATTGGCAACGGTGTGCTCTTTATCGCCCGGATTGATGCGTTCGGGCGAGTAGCCAACGGTAAATTCGCCAAAGCGCAGGCCGCTTTCTTTTTCCAGGACTGGCACGCAGTCCTCCTCCGTACATCCGGGGTATACGGTAGATTCGTAGACCACGATATCTCCCTTGCTGAGTACTTTCCCCACGGTTGTGGAAGCACCGATCAGGGGCCGGAGGTTAGGCGTTCGGCTATCATCTACCGGAGTAGGCACGGCAACGATGTGGAAAGCAGCATCTTGTAATTGGGCGGGGTCGCAGGTGAAAAGAATGTTTTTGTTAGCAAAGTCAGACGGGCCCAGTTCTGCGCTGGGGTCTTCGTTGCGCTTCATCATCTCGATGCGTGGCTCGGAGATGTCGAAGCCGATCACCCGGAACTTCTTCGCTAACTCCAGGGCCAGCGGCAAGCCAACGTAGCCCAGGCCAATTACGGAGATGGCACTTTTACCGTTCCGAAGATCCGTCAGCATTTGGTCAGCGTTCAGGGTCGTTTTTGTTCCGTTTAGGGTTGTCATTTTTTATCTTAATTGATTAACAGAGTGAACTGGTTTAAACTTAGGGGTTGCGGAATAATAAGTTATTCTGGTGACCTCGCAGTAGCAGCGAAGCTCAGATGAGTGATCGTGGTCCTGATGGAGTTCGAGACGGCGCAAGCATAGCCGTAGCTAAGGTTGTGACGGCTCGAGCTCCATCAGGGCCACGAGCGCCATTTTTTAAACGGATAACTTATTGTTCCGCAACCCCTTACTCCACTTTTTCCAGAAAATAGGGTAAGGTCTTAGCCAGCCCCTCCGCGCGGCTAACTTTGGGTTCCCAACCAAGGATTTTCTTAGCCAGTTCCGTATTGGGCCGTCGTTTCTTGGGGTCATCCACCGGTAAGGGGCGATGATCGAGGGATGCTTTTTCGTTGCCGACCAGTTCGAGGATTTCCTTGGCGAAATCCATGATCGTTATTTCGTCTCCGTTACCGATGTTGACCGGCTGGGCAAAGTCGGAAAGCAGCAGGCGGTAGATGCCTTCCACCAAGTCGTCCACATAGCAGAAGGAGCGCGTTTGGCTACCGTCACCAAAGACGGTGAGCCCTTCGCCCCGGATCGCCTGACTGATGAAAGCGGGCAGTACGCGCCCGTCATCCACCCGCATCCGGGGGCCGTAGGTATTGAAGATGCGAACGATGCGCGTCTCCAGGCCATGAAAGGTGTGGTAAGCCATCGTCATCGCCTCCTGGAAGCGCTTCGCTTCATCGTATACGCCACGGGGCCCGACCGGATTCACGTTGCCCCAGTAATCTTCCGTTTGCGGATGTACCAGCGGGTCTCCGTAAACCTCGGAGGTAGAGGCGATCAACATCCGGGCACTTTTAGCTTTGGCCAGGCCCAGCAGGTTGTGCGTACCAAGGCTACCGACCTTCAGCGTTTGGATCGGCATCTTGAGGTAATCAATCGGGCTGGCCGGGGAGGCGAAGTGCAGGATGTAATCCAGCTCCCCCGGAACGTGTACAAATTTGCTCACGTCGTGGTGGTAGAACGTGAAGTCCTCGCGCGGCATCAGGTGCGCGATGTTGTCCATCGAACCCGTGATGAGGTTGTCCATACCGATAACCTCATAGCCCTCCTTCAGAAAACGGTCGCTGAGATGGCTGCCCAGAAAGCCGGCTGCGCCGGTGATTAATACTCTTTTTTTCATGTTGAGGTTGATGTGTTTGGAGCGAACTGCCTCCGGCTGTGAAACTGGAGCGGTTTGCCTCCGGCAAAAAGGTGTTCACCACCGGAGGTGGCTTACTCCGGGTTCGCTGCCGGAGGCAGCTCATTCCAGTGCGTGCCGGATCCGAAAGATTGTAAAGCGACCATTTCCTGAAAAGCCCTGGAAGTGATCATCAATGAGGAGAAAGTTCCTGTTTCGTAACTCCCATCAGCATGCAAAAATAAAACCTCATCCGCCGTTCGGATCGTAGAAAGGCGGTGTGCAATCACCAGCATCGTGTAGCGCCCCGCCAGGCTTTCAATATTCTCCTGAATTAGTTGCTCAGACTGAGAGTCCAGCGCCGAGGTGGCTTCGTCCAGAATCAGCAGATCTACTTCGCGGTAAAGCTCCCGGGCAATGGAGATGCGTTGCCGCTGGCCACCGCTCAGGTTTACACCGTTGATGCCGATTACCGTTTCTGCTCCATCGGGCAAATCCCGGACAAATTCATCCGCATGGGCCAGTTTCAGGGCAGCATGTACGCGTGCCTTTACCCCTTCCGTGGTTGGCTCCCAAAAGCTGACGTTATTGTAGATCGTATCGTTGAAGATTTGCGCTTCCTGGGTAACGTAGCCGATTTTTGTCCGGTAAGATTCCACGTCAAGGTCGTTTGCATCTACGCCGTTGATGGAGAGCATCCCGCGTTCCACCTTAAGTAGCCCGCAGAGAATGTTCACCAGGGTCGTTTTCCCCGTCCCACTTGCGCCCACGATCCCCAGGGTATGGTTGCGTGGAACGTCGAGGTTCAGGTTTTCAAGAACGGGCTTGCCTCCGTAGTCGTAAGCGAGGTTCTTTAGCTGAATGCCCTGCCCCGGTCCTTTATAGGCTACACCTCCGGTCATTTCCTGCTCCGCAGTAAGCTCCTTACCGAAAGCTTTGATGTTCTCAATCGCTCCCGAACGGCCAAGGAACATATTGTAAGCGTTCTGCGCGCCCACCAAAGCGCCGAGGCCCCGGTACAAAAACAGCAGGCTAAGGATAATCAACCCAAGCCCCTCCTCGAACACCAACACCTGAACCAGGATTGCCGATACAACAATCAGCATGATGATCGGCTCCCGGAGTGCGTTAGCAATAGCACCGAGTGTTCCCGTTCTTCTTTGATGCCCCTCTACTGCTACGATGGAGTTCTCAACCTTCTCTTTGTACTGACCAATCAGGCCGGTAGCCTTCAGGTATTTAAAGTTGGCCACACTCTGAATCAGGAACCCCTGAAATTTATGCATCTCTGCGGTCAGCTTGTACGACGCAGTTTTAGTGGCCGTGTATATCTTGCTGAAGGCAACATTGGACAGTAGGCCGCCAACTCCAACCATAACGGCGAATCGGGGATTCGCCAACGATGCCAGCCCAACGTAAACCAGCAGCATAATGCCGCACTGCAGCATCACAAAGTAGTGTACATAGGCCTGGGTAACGCTGCCAACTTCTGCACTGAAAGTACTCTGGATGCGCCCCGAGTCTGCCCGGGAGAAAGCACTGTAATCGTACCCGGCAAGTAAGCGCATATTCTGTAGCCTGATCTTATTAGAAAACCGCTGTTGCAAAATTACCCGGTAGTATTCTGAGGCGAACTTCGCCACGCCCTTCAGGATGAAAAAACCCAGCATCACCAGCAATAAGGTAACGAGGTTAACTTCAAGGCCGGTAGCAGCAATACCATCGAGGAGGAAAGCCATATTACCCATCCCCGCACCTGCGGCCGCGCCACCTGAAACGCCCGCTGCTTCTCCGCTGTCCATTGCGTTCAGCAGTGGTAAAAACATCGTCAGCCCGATGCCGTCCAGCACAGCCATCATCATACTGGCGGCCAGCGTAATTAAGACGCTGCTGCCAAGGTAGCCGTAGAAGAATTTGAAATATTTCAGGTAGCGATCGGTCACTAAGCCAGTCGTTCTAAATATTTCCCATAGCCACTCTTGCGCAGCGGGGCTGCGATGGCCAGTAGTTGCTCCCGGTCGATGTAACCCATTCGCCAGGCTACTTCTTCAATGCATCCGATCTTAAGGTCCTGCCGTTTTTCGATCACGCGGACGAACTCCGCAGCGTCGTGCAGGCTCTCGAAGGTTCCGGTATCCAGCCAGGCAGTACCCCGCCGCATAACGCCAACTTCCAGCTCTCCCAGCTCCAGGTACTTGCGGTTCACGTCCGTAATCTCGTACTCTCCCCGGGCGCTGGGCGCTATATTTTTGGCAATCTCCGTTACCCTTTCGTCGTAGAAATACAAGCCTGGCACCGCGTAGTTACTCTTCGGCTCCGCGGGCTTCTCTTCAATGGAGATTGCGCGTTTTTCAGCATCAAACTCCACCACGCCGTAGCGTTCCGGGTCGTTCACCGGGTAAGCAAATACGCGTGCCCCTTTTTCCAGCTTGGCGCTCTCCTGAAGCAACTGGCTCAGCCCCGCGCCGTGGAAGATGTTATCCCCCAGAATTAATGCAGCTTTATCGCCCGCAATAAAGTCTTCACCAATAACGAAAGCCTGCGCCAGCCCGTTGGGCACCTCCTGAATCGCGAACTCAAAACGACACCCCAACTCGGAACCATCGCCCAGCAAATTTCGGAATGCCGTATTGTCTTCCGGCGTAGTAATGATGAGCACTTCCCGAATACCCGCCAGCATCAAAATAGACAGTGGGTAGTAAATCATCGGCTTGTCGTACACCGGCATCAGCTGCTTGCATACGCCCTTCGTGATGGGGTAAAGCCTGGTACCGGAGCCGCCGGCGAGAATTATTCCTTTCATGTTTTAGAAACTAGGAACTAGAGAACTAGGAACTAGAGAACTAGAAGCTAGGCTCGTCTTACGTGTGAGACGCGCCTAGCTTCTAATTCTCTAGTTTCTAGTTCCTAATCAGTGTACATTTTTTCGTAATAGGTCTGGTAAGCACCGGAGGTAACGCCCTCCAGCCACGCCTCGTTTTCGAGGTACCAATCTATTGTTTTTGACAAGCCCTCCTCAAACTGGAGGCTCGGCTCCCAGCCGAGGTCTTCTTTCAGTTTTGTAGCATCGATGGCGTAGCGCATATCGTGGCCTGCGCGGTCGGTGACGTAGGTAATGAGGCCCTCACTGGTGCCCTCCGGGCGGCCGAGTTTCTGGTCCATCAGCTTGCAGAGCAGCATGATCAAATCAATGTTGCGGTACTCGTTGTGGCCACCGATGTTGTAGGTTTCGCCCACGGTGCCACGGTGCATGATGTCGTCAATAGCGCGGGCGTGGTCTTCTACGTAAAGCCAGTCGCGCACGTTAATGCCTTTGCCGTACACCGGCAGGGGCTTCAGGTGCTTGATGTTGTTGATGAAGAGCGGCAGCAGCTTCTCCGGGAACTGGTACGGGCCGTAGTTGTTGGAGCAGTTAGAGACAATCACCGGCAGGCCGAAGGTGTGGTTCCAGGCGCGGGCGAGGTGGTCACTACCAGCTTTGGAGGCCGAGTAGGGGCTGCGCGGATCGTAGGGAGTATCCTCATAAAAGAAGCCCTCATCGCCGAGGCTACCGTACACCTCATCGGTGCTTACGTGGTAAAACAGCTTTCCGTCGTAGTTGCTTTCGCTCCAGTTTTCCTTCGCCACTTGTAACATCGTTGCGGTGCCCATCAGGTTCGTTTTCACGAACACCAGCGGGTCTTCGATGCTGCGGTCTACGTGGCTCTCGGCGGCCAGGTGGATCACCACATCGGGGTTGTAAACAGCAAATACGGAGCGGATGGCTTCCAGGTCCGTGATGTCCGCCTTCACGAAGCTGTAGTTGGGCGCTTCGGCTACGTCCTTCACGTTTTCCAGGTTACCGGCGTAGGTGAGGGCGTCCAGGTTCACTACCTTATAAGAAGGGTAGTTGTTTACCAGCCGCCGAACAACGTGGTTGCCGATGAAGCCGGCACCGCCGGTTACGAGGATTGTTTTTTCTACTGTGCTCATTTGGTCAGGTTGCAGGTTACAGGTTTTTTGGGCGCGGCCGCAGGTGCCAGGGGGAGGTAAGGTGTTTGGTTAGTTAGAGAGCGAAGTCGCCTTCGGGTTCGCCACCATTTCGTCCAGCAACTGGCCAAGCTTACCTACCAGCACCGGATGGCTGAAGGGTTTGATCACCGCTCCGTCCATGGCTGGCTCGCTGCCGGATTTGAATTTCAAGTAGGCCGTTTTTAGTACTGCGGCAATCGCTTTTGGGCTGGCCGTGTAGGCGAAGGTATTGCCGCTGTTCGTTGCCCGGAGGATGTTGGCCACGTCGCTGTCCGTTCCACCGAAGTTGAGGATCGGGCGGCGGGCGGCGAGGTACTCAAAGAGTTTACCGGGTATCCGGCCTTTGGCGTTGTCTTGCTGGTTGAGCAGCAGCAGCAGCAGATGGCTGTCTACCTGTTGTTGCAGTGCTTCGGCGCGGGCTACGTTGCCCGCAAAGTTGGTCTGCGCTTCGATGCCCGCCGCGCTAATGTTTTCCTTTACCCGGTAGTCCAGCTGGCCGAACAACCTGAGTTCGAAGTCTTCTGCGAAGCCGGGAATTTCTGTTTTCAGCTGCGCTACGGCCTGAAATAAATTAACCGGGTTGCGGTCGTAGCCCATGATGCCCAGGTGGGTGAGGGTAAATTTTTGGTGGGCCGTCCGCTTCAGGTTAGCGAAGTCGTCCGGGTCGTAGCCGTACGGGATTACCGCTACGTTTTTTGCACCGATGGCCTCCAGGTCTTTTTTCCAGCTGGGGCTCACGATGGTGGTCCGGCTGGCCTGGGCGAAGGCTTCTTGTTCCTGGCGTTCGTGTTTTTTGCGTCCCCAACTGGTTAGGTTCAGGAGTTGGTAGTAGTCTACCTGCGTCCAGGGGTCCTGAAAGTCGGCGAGCCAGGGGGTTCCGGTGGCGCGGCTGACCAGGGTGGCGATGCGGGTATTCGTGTGGGGCGGCCCGTCGCTAATGATGGCGTCCACCGGTTGTTCTTTCAGGTAGGCGGTTAGCCTTTTGACGGAGCCTTTGATCCAGGTGGCGCGCGCATCGGGGATGAAGAAGTTGCTTCTTACCCAGACGGCCATTTTGTGTTTCCAGCCGCCGTCTGCGTCGTCGGTATAAAAGACGTTGTTCACGTTTTCGTCCGCAGGCTTGCCCATGAACTGTTTATAGAGCGCGTAGGGTTCCCAAATTGGTTGCCGGATTACTTCTACGCCTTCGGGAACGTCCCGCTCGTTGGTGGGGTCAATGGTTGGGTAGTGGGCATCCTTTGCGGTGAAGATCACGGGTTCCCAACCTGAGGCCCGAAGGTACTTAGCGAACTTAAGCATCCGGAGTACGGTGATGCCGCCGCTTGGGGGCCAGTAGTAGGTGATTAGGAGGACTCTTTTCAAGGTTATTGACTACTCTCTTCTCTCGTAACCTCACCCCCAACCCCTCTCCACAGGAGAGGGGAGTTTGGGGTCGCTGCGGCTATCGCCTTCGCTAGATTGGTAGTAACTATTATTGTTATTACCTATTGACGATGTTTGTAATGCTACCTATTTGTGATAATATGCTCTATACCACTTTACAAAGGCTGTAATTCCTTCCTCCAGGGTGGTTCCGGCCCGGTAGCCATAATCGCGTTCCAGGGCGGAGGTGTCGGCGAAGGTTTTTTCAACGTCGCCCGGTTGCATGCCGAGGTATTCTTTTTGGGCGGTCATGCCGAGGTGCTTTTCCATCGTTTCAATGAACCCAAGCAGGCTTACGGGTTTGCCGTTGCCGATATTATAGAGGCGGTTCGGAACGCCAGATTGGTGCGGGCGGGGCGTGAGCAGCACCCGTTTCACGCCCTCAACGATGTCGTCAACGTAGGTAAAATCCCGAGACATTTCACCGTGGTTGAATACCTTGATGGGCCGGCCGTTCAGGATCGCGTCGCTGAACAGGGAGTAGGCCATATCTGGCCGGCCCCAGGGGCCATAAACCGTAAAGAAGCGCAAGCCCGTAGTAGGCAAGCCGTAGAGGTGGCCGTAGGTATGGGCCATCAGTTCGTTGCTCCGCTTGGTCGCGGCGTACAAACTGGCCGGTTGTTCTACGGGGTCGGTCTCCGCAAAAGGCACCTTAGCGTTGAGGCCGTACACGCTGCTGCTGCTGGCGTAAACCAGGTGCTTCACGCCATGAATTCGGCAGTTTTCCAGTATGTTGATGAAGCCCGTCACGTTACTTTCAATGTAGGCGTGCGGGTTGGTCAGGCTGTACCGGACGCCAGCCTGGGCGGCCAAATTACAGACTTTAGTAATCGTAAAATCTTCAAATAACCGCGCCATACCGGCCTTATCTTGCAGCGCAAGTTGGCGGAAGAGATAGTTAGAAAAACGTTTACTAACGGCCTCTCCATGCTCCTCTACATCCGCCTTAATAATACCGGCTTCGGCTAACCTGTCCCACTTAAGGGTTGGTGTGTAATAATCGTTCAGGTTATCGATCCCAATCACCTCTTCCCCTTCCCGGGCGAGCGCGTTCACTAGTGAATGGCCGATAAACCCTGCTGCACCAGTAACCAAAATCATGCTGCATGAAGATTGAAAGATACAGCTTGCTGGGTTTGGGGCACGCCTTCGGCGTCCATGCGTCGGAGACGCTTAGCCCAAGCCGTGTTCAGCGGCAAGATCATTCCGTCTTTTATCCAACTTTTCACCAAAGTGGCTTCTTTCCTTCCCGCCCGGTCTCTGCCACCTCGTCGCTTACCGGAAGGGCTCCGTCAAGCGCTACCAGGTAGCGGGGGTCTATCTCACAAGTAGACAGACAGGCGTTCAGACCGCTCAGGGCGATCACGAAAGTTTTTTTATTTTTTTTGTTTTGATAAATACCACGCACGCCCGCCAGCGGGCCTTTGATGATTTCGACGGGCGTACCTTCGGTAAAGTCAAAGGCTTCTTCGACGGTCTGCCAGTCTAATTTGCGGTCGGTACTGATTTTACGCAGCAGGTCCATCTCCTCCCCGGTTACTTGTTTCCGGATTTTCCCCAGCGTTACGAAGCGGGAAACGAAGCTGGAAAAGCGGACCGTGTTCGCTTCTGATTTTCGTACGTTCACAAATACATAACCACTCAGCAAGGGCAGTTCACGTACCACCTTTTTAGAAGTGTAGTTATAGGTTTTCTCCCGCAGTGGAATATAACAATCGATGCCGAGTGAACGGAGATCTTTCACCGCCATTTTTTCGTGCTTCGCCGCCGTACGCACCGCAAACCACCGCCGTTCGGTGACGTGCATATCGTCTGCCGGAGCATTTTTTTGTGGCTGAAGTGAGTGGTTTAGGCTCGAAATACGAATGGCCATGGAAGAGAGTAATAGTTTGCATCACAACTGCTATGCAGCTAATAGGGCGCAAAGATAGATAAAGCTAGGGGGAAATACCCTAACCCGTCAGGGCAGGGAACTCATTAAACTACACAATTTCGTGTCTCCCAACATTAATACCCGCCAAAGTAGCGGCGCATAAACCATTCTCCACCAAAAAGGGCCAACAGCAGGAAGAATATCCACTTTAGATGGACGACGGATTTGGTGTTCACCGTCTCAAAAAGGACAGGTTTTACCGTTCCGCTGCTTTCCAGACGCTCCGGCAGGTTGGCGAGATCAGCAGGAAAAAGTAACGCCCCGCCAAAACGGCTGCTGAGCCGACGCAACAGACCGTGGTCCGCTTCCAGGGCATAACGCTCTACCTCTACGGCCTGCACACTAAAGCGGCCATCAAAAGTCAGTTTCTCGTTGCCCGTATCGGCGGTTGCCCGGTAGCGGTAGTTGCCAACGGGCAGTGTACCCGCATTGAGGGTGTAAGCGTTGCTCGTGCGGGTAAACGCAAAGGGATATTCCCGCCCTTCATTGCTCGTGATGGTTACGGTTGCTTCCGCGTCATTTATAAGTTCGTAGTTGCTGTTGTACAACTCTGCATCGAGCTGAACGGGTTCGTTTTCGTCGAACAGGTTTTTGGCCAGGCTCACCCGGAAGCGCCGCTTATCCTCCTGTACGGTCAGGTACTGCGTGAGCTGACTCAGCAGCTCGTCAAAGTGTTCGTGGTTATTGTTTTCCAGGTAGTCGAACAACCGCCATTGCCAAAGGCCGCTTCCGGCTATTACGCCGGTTCGTACGCCCCTGCTTTCACCAATCACGACCAGCGGGAACTCCGTATCTACACGGCCGATGCGTTGCTTCAGTACCGTTGTTGCCCCCGG
The DNA here is from genome assembly GCA_964458975.1 of uncultured Lewinella sp. Taxonomy (GTDB): domain Bacteria; phylum Bacteroidota; class Bacteroidia; order Chitinophagales; family Saprospiraceae; genus Neolewinella. The sequence goes on from CAYWMW010000033.1 coordinate 16,548, forward strand.
CCCGGCAGAAAACTCTCCGAACGGAGCCGTCAGGGGCGGAAACTTCGGCAAAGCCTGCTTAAGGTTGTCGCTGAGGGTGAAGAGGTTAAACCCAGGCACCAGGCGGGCGTTTACGTCATTTCCCTTCGTACCGGCCCTACCCGAGAACGTCAGCAGGTCCTGCGCAGCGATGACTGACCTGGAGGGCGAAGTCTCCCCCAACACAAAAAGTGTGGGCACTTTACCCGCTTTCAACCGGTCAAGTACATTAGCCGCGGGGCTTTTAACGGATGGCAACTGATGCAGAACCACCAGGTCATAGTCGCCCACATTACCGGAGAACTTCTTGATGTAGGCCACCTCCACCTCATTGTTCTTCCCCGTGGAAAGCGCCTGGCGCATGGCCGAAAGGTCCGGATGCGGAGCAGCGGCCAGTAGAAGTATTTTCTGGCGGGCATCCAGCACATCGACGAAAATGTCGCGGCGGTTATTGGCCGTACTCACTTCCTCGCCGATGCCCGTCAGGCTGATGCGGTAGCGTTGCACACCGGCCCGGTCTGCGTCGAGCACCACCTCCCGGGTAGTGAAGAAGTCGTTGCGGTCAATGGCGATGCTTTCGGTGTGGAGGCTCTTACCGCCCCCTTCGCCTACCCTGCTCACACTGAGGCGGGTATTGGTGCCTGCGGCGTTGCGGGCACTCACATCAATTTGAATGGAGAAGCGATCATCCAGGTAAGCAATCTTATTGTGAAAAACGCGGCGGATGAGCAGGTCTCTACGCTGCGTAGTATCGCCCAGGCCAACGGTATACACCGGGGCTTTAATCTGGAAATTGCGGTAAGCGGGGTTGGTACCTTCGTTATAGATGCCATCGGTGGCGAGCACTACGGCGCCCAGGTTTTGGGAGCCGTAGACGTCGCTTATTTCGGTAAGCACGGCATCCAGGTTGGTTCGCTTGTCCTGAAAGCTGAGCGGCCCGCCCGCCTTCACGGATGCGCCGAAGGTATAGTCAACTACCTGATATTTGGCGGATAAGGCTTCCCGCATGGCCGCCCACTGGGCGGCGTAGGCGGTGGTGTCCATCGCCAGGGCGACGGATTCGCTCACGTCTTGCGCCAGCACTACTACCGGCTCCTGGCGGTCCGTTTGTAAATAACGCAGCAGCGGAGACAACAACAGCGCCGCCAGTAAAGAATAACCTAACCAACGGAGCAGGCCCATCCCCCATACGAGGGCTTTGGGCTGTTCGTTAAAGGTGCGCTCACGAAAGTATAAAAGGAGTGCTACGCCAAAACCGGCCAGCGCACAGAGGATGAGGAACCAGGCGGGGTATTCAAAAGTAATATTGTCCATTGGGGCTTTCTAAGATCGCGAAGATACCGTCTAGTTCACGAACTTATAGCCAACGCCCCGAACGCTTAGAAAGTGTACCGGCGTCTTGGGTTCTTGCTCAAAGTATTTCCGGAAGGAAAGAATGAAGTTATCAATGGTCCGGGTGCTGGGGTAAACATCGTAACCCCAGACGGACTGCAGGATCTGCTGCCGGCTCACCACTTCTCCCTGCCGGTCAGTGAGTAGCTTGAGCAGCATGGCTTCTTTTTTTGTGAGGGTGAAGGTTCCATGATTGCCTTCTGCTTCGTAGGTAGCGAAGTTTACTTTATTGTTGCCGAAGGCAAAAAGGTCTGGTTTTACGTCCGGCCTCTTACTCGTCCGTTCAATCAGGCGGCGCACGCGTAGGTGCAGTTCTTCGAATACAAAGGGCTTGGTCAGGTAGTCATCTGCTCCTTTTTTCAGCCCCTGGATGCGGTCTGCGGCCTGGTCTTTGGCCGTGAGGAAGATGATCGGGGTCTCCCGGTCCGTCAGCCGTATTTGCTCTACTACCTGGAAGCCGTCTATTTCGGGGAGCATCACGTCTACGATCATCACGTCAAAGTGCTGGCCCTGGCTGTACTTGACGGCCTTGCGCCCATCTTCCGCCGTCACTACTTCATAGCCCTCGATTTCGAGGTTTAGCTTTACTGTTTCGCGGATGTTTTCTTCGTCTTCTACCAATAGTATGCGTAGCATGGAAATTACTTTCAGTTATTACTAAAAGTAAAAGCCCTACCGAAGCAATTGGTTGTAACAAATGAGTATTTGTGACGCTGACGTGGTTTAAAAAAAACCTTTACCTCTCTACTACACCATGCCCAAAGAGCAGGAATAAATGAAAGCCGGCGGCAAATTCGCCATCGTAAAGCTTACGGAAACCCGGTTGAAGTAGTCTTTGAGCAGCCCATAGTCCTGAAGTGCGTACTGAAACTGCAGGAAACTCCCCTCGGGCCGCAGCACGAGCTGGGCCTGCTTCAGGATGGCTTCTTTCACCTCCTTGGGGATCATGGACAGGGGCAGGCTGGAGACCACATAATCTACCGTACCGGCACCAAAATAATCCGTCAGCCGTTCGGCACCAACGGGTAGTACGCTCAGGCGTTGGTCCTTAATACCACTGAGGTTTTCAACGAAGGCGGTGTTGATTTCAAAAGCCGTCACCTTGCTTTCAGGATGAACCTTAGCCAGTATCGCCCGCGTCACGCACCCATCTCCGGGGCCAAGTTCAACAATCACCAGCGGCCGGTTAGCCGGTAGTGGCTCCACCAGTTTTTTGACCAAAGCCTTCGAGGAAGACGTGATGGAGCCCGTAGTACGGAAGCTCTTCATGGCTTCCCGAAAAAAGTACCAGTTTTTCATACATTGAAAGTAATTAGCCAATGGCTGCGGAGCACAAGGTAGTAATTTCTAACCCTGACACGATTTACTCCAGAAAATAATCGAGCAAAATCTCGATCTCCTGCCCGATGGTGTTCCCCTCCGCTTCCCGGCCTGCCCGGGCGTACCAGTACCGGGCGTTGGCCGGGTCACCTTCCATGCGGTGCATCAATGCGTGTACCCAGGCAGCATCCTGGCCGGGCGCGCCGTCGATCAAGTCGTGGCCCCGTTGCCAGTTGCGGTTGCTCAGCCACCAAAGCGCGGCAATTTCAACACCACAACCCTCGGGTGGGGCGGGGTCGGTCAGAGAGGCTTCGAATTCAGAACGTTGCAAAGGGGATGGTTTTAGGCGGAAAGAGGTAATGACTGAATGGGTTGGCGAAAGTAGTCATTTGTTGGTTATCATACCGGAGGCAGCTCGCTCCGGTCACTCCAACAAGCCCTCTAACCTGTTCCCCCGGCTCCCCTTCACAAAAACAGTTTTCCCGGTCCAGTCTTGTTGCCAGAACCATTCCTTCAGGGTGGCGATGTCTTCAAACCAGGGGCGGTCAAATTCTTTAGCGGCCGCAGCCATCTCGTTCCCCGTCAACAAAACGGTGTTAGCGACCTGGCCGGCCCGAACAACCGCCCGGCGGTGAGCAGCGGGTGCGACCTCGCCCAACTCCAGCATTTCCCCAAGAATAACCACCGATGCTAACGGGGCGTGGGCTTCATGAAAAGCCTTCAGTGCGGCTTCAACGCTGCTAGGATTAGCGTTGTAGGCATCCCAGTAAAAGGATACGCCCCGGTGTTCAAGCTCCTGGCTCCGGTGGTTGGCCGAGCGGTAGCTCTCCAGCGCAGCGGCGATGTCTACGCAGGGCACCTTGAAGTACTTACCAATGGCAACTGCGGATTTTATGTTCTGGAGGTTGTGCCGCCCGCTCAGGGCCGTAGTACACCGCAGCATTTGCCCCTCCTCGTCCAGAAAGCCTATGGCTACCTGCGGGTTGGTGCTGAAGACCTTCACTTCCATGCCCGGTGTGTCTTTTGCAGGGGTTTCGCTCTCGTGGTAGGAGATGATGCGGCCCACGCCTGCCGACATATCCTCCAGGTGTTCCTCGTCCGTGTTCACAAAGGCGACGCCTTTGTTAGTGGCCAGCCAGGTGTAGAGTTCTCCCTTTCCGGCAATAACGCCTTCCCGGCCGCCAAAACCTTCCAGGTGGGCGTCGCCGATGTTGGTGATCAGCCCGTGGGTAGGGCGGCCGATGCGGCAAAGCTCTGCGATCTCGCCCTGGTGGTTGGCCCCCATTTCCAGGATGGCCATTTCTGCTTCCTCCGGGGTGGAAAGTACGGTGAGGGGCAAGCCCAGGTGGTTGTTGTAATTGCCCGGTGTAACGTGGACGGTGTAGCGGCGAGACATCACGGCGTAGACGAGTTCCTTCGTCGTCGTCTTACCGTTACTTCCCGTGATGGCCAGTACGGGCATCTGGTTGCGGCGGCGGTGCTCGGTGGCCAGGTTTTGCAGTGCGGCCAGGCTGTTCGCCACGAGTACGTACCGGTCGTCCCCTTCAATTACTACCGCAGGATCGTCCACGATGGCAAAAGCGGCGCCTCCCGCGAGGGCCTTTGCCGCATAACGGTTCCCCTGCACCTGCGTGCCCGCCAAACCAACGAACAAATCGCCGGTCTTCACCCTGCGGCTGTCAATACAAATACTGGGGTGCTTGCGGTAAATTTCGTAAAGGGCTTCTTCGCCGTTTCTTGGCATAACTTTCTGGTTGGGGAGGGGTAAATTTAAGAAAGTTCCCGTCGGTATAATGAACTGATTTAAACTTTTCTGAGCTGGCCGTTCCGCAGCCCTGATGACTACTGACTAGGCGCGAAAACCGGAGTTTAGCCGTAGCTACCACGTAGTAGCCGCGCAGCGAAATGAGGATTTTTGCAACGAAGTCAGTAGCCATCAGGGTTCGGACAAGGTCGCGAACGAAAAGTTTAAACCAGTTCAATACACATCATGCCCCCCTCACCAACTCCTTACGCACCTTCAGCGCTTTATTCGAGTGGGTTTTCAGGAGGTTGTCCCACAAATAAGTAAGCGCACCAAGGCCCTTTCCCGCCCTGCTTTCTGCGGTAAACATCGGAAAAATACGGCCGTGGCTGTACACGATGAAGGCCATTGCCAGCGGATTTCCGTCCGGGCCAGACACCGCGTGGGTACCGCCCCAGCTGCGGTGCAACACCTGATACATGAGGCGCTGCATGGCGTGAAATTTCCACTCGTTGGCGGCTGATTTCCCGTTCACTTCCAGCCAGAAATCCGCCAGCTTTTCCGGTTTAAAACTGGGCAAGGGGCGCAGCTCAGCGTCTTCCGCCCTGATGACTCCCTCATGGTACGCCGGTGAAAAATCCCCGATGATCTCCTCGTACGATTGGTTGAGCATCAGCGCGGCTCCCGTAGCGGCCTGCACCGTGAACCGACCGGGGTTAGCCGGTACGGAAGCAGGTTCTACAACGAGTGCGCCGCTTTTAAATTCCTTCGGAACGGCATCCCAAAACGCCTGGATTCGCTTCGGGCTCAGGGCACTGACCGAGAAAATGGCCAGCTCCGGCAACAGTTCCGGCTGGCGCAATTGTTTGCGGCCGAGCCAGTCTTTGGTGTAGGGCAGTGGCATCACGCTCACCCAACTCTCGTTTTCCACTTCCACCAGCATATCCCAGTCTTTGGCCGTGGCGTTCAGGTACCAATCGTAGCCGTAAACGCTGCCGTTGGTCGCAAAATGCACGCAACTGTTGTAGAGCTGCTTATCGATGTCTTCCTGTTTAATGAAACGAATATCCATGGGGTAAGGGAGGTAAAGGGACGAAAGGAATAAGGGAGGTAAAAGGAGTAAAGAAGGAAAGGGCGGGCTTCGTTCACCAAAATACGCTTTTTGTGGGCGCGGCCGCAGGTGCAAAAGCTGGTTTTTAAAACATCGCTCACCTGACCAAGACGCCTCCTACTAATCAAAAGATTGGTTAAAACAGTGGAATGACCTGCTTCCGACACATGATCTTTTGACTTTTTCGGCCTTCGCGCGTTTTAACGACACAAACCAACAACACAACATGACTACCATCCAAAACTTTGCCACCAACATCAACTGCAGCAGTTGCGTCCGCTCCGTTACGCCCTTCCTCGACGATGTCGAGGGCGTAACCATCTGGCGCGTAAATGTGGAAGATGAGCGTAAGGTGCTCACCGTTGAAGGCTCCGCTCCCGCTCAAGACATCATGAAAATGGTGGAAGAGGCTGGGTTTGATATTAGCCCGCTTAATTAGATTGATAGATATGATGGTGTGATGGATTCGCTACGCGGCTTCTTCGAGGTGATTAGGCTACCGCAAGGGGCAGACGGGGAGATTTCACCACCTCTGAGGTCTACTTTACCCGCTACGAACGAAGTGAGCATCCTCATGCGGTAGCCTATAAATCTAGGCTGTTAAACCTGACGATGATCACCCGTGACGGTTTTCTACCACCAAAACG
>CAYWMW010000034.1:0-15276 GCA_964458975.1 uncultured Lewinella sp.
TAAACCATTTTAAGCACCTGCGTCCGCGCCCAAAAAGCGGCTTGGCGTAAATCAATAGATACTTCCTCGTGAAAACCTATGTCACTTCCCGAATAGTACGTACTTTTGCGGCTCAATTAGCAACCCCCTCCGTACCAACAAGCACAGCTATATGGCAAATATCGGTAAAGTAAAGCAGGTCATCGGCCCCGTCGTCGACGTAGATTTCAGTGGTGAAGGCAGCAGCCTTCCCGCCATCCTCAACGCCCTTGAGATCACCCGCTCCAACGGCGAAGTGATCGTTCTGGAAGTGCAGCAGCACCTCGGTGAGGACTCCGTACGTACCATCTCGATGGAAGCTACCGACGGTCTTACCCGCGGTACCCAGGCCACCGATACCGGCCGCGCCATCGCGATGCCCGTTGGTGACGCCATCAAAGGTCGTCTCTTCAACGTAGTTGGTGAGCCGATTGACGGTATGCCCGCTGTGCCGAAAGGAGCAGATGCCCGCCCCATCCACAACGCCCCACCCAAGTTTGAAGACCTGGCTACCGATAAGGAGCCACTCTTCACGGGTATCAAGGTGATTGACCTGATCGAGCCTTACACCAAAGGTGGTAAGATTGGCCTGTTCGGCGGTGCCGGAGTAGGCAAGACGGTACTCATCCAGGAATTGATCAACAACATTGCCGTAGGCTACGAAGGTATCTCCGTATTCGCCGGTGTTGGTGAGCGTACCCGTGAGGGCAATGACCTTCTCCGCGAGATGTTGGAATCCAACATCATCCGCTACGGTGAGAAGTTTATGCACGACATGGAAGAAGGTGGTTGGGACCTCTCCAAAGTAGACATGAAGGAGCTGGAAGATTCCAAGGCGACCTTCGTGTTCGGCCAGATGAACGAGCCTCCCGGTGCCCGTGCCCGGGTAGCCCTCTCCGGCCTTACGATCGCGGAGTACTACCGTGACGGTGATCTCGCAGACCCAACCGGTGGGCGTGACATCCTCTTCTTCGTAGACAATATCTTCCGCTTCACCCAGGCTGGTTCCGAAGTATCTGCCCTTCTGGGCCGGATGCCTTCCGCCGTAGGCTACCAGCCAACGCTGGCCACGGAAATGGGCCTGATGCAGGAACGGATTACCTCCACCAAGCGCGGTTCCATCACTTCCGTACAGGCCGTATACGTACCTGCGGATGACCTTACTGACCCCGCTCCCGCAACAACATTCGCTCACCTTGATGCCACCACGGTACTCAACCGTAAGATTGCCCAGAAGGGGATCTACCCTGCGGTTGACCCGCTGGACAGTACCAGCCGGATCCTCGACCCCGCCATCATCGGTGACGAGCACTACAACACCGCCCAGCGTGTAATCAACATCCTGGCCCGCTACAAAGAGCTTCAGGACATCATCGCGATCCTCGGCCTCGACGAACTGAGCGAAGACGACAAACTCGTCGTTTCCCGCGCCCGCCGGGTAGAGCGCTTCCTTTCGCAGCCGTTCCACGTTGCCGAGCAGTTCACTGGTCTCAAAGGGGTATTCGTTGACATCAAAGACACCATCAAGGGCTTCAACATGATCCTGGACGGTGAAGTGGACAAGTACTCCGAGAACGCTTTTAACCTGGTTGGTACCATTGAGGACGCCATTGCTAAGGGAGAGGCTGAACTTGCAAAGGTCTAGGAACTTGTAACTAGGAACTAGACCGCTAGCTTCTAATTCCTGGTTCCTGGTAATCTAGTTCCTAGTTTCTAATTCCTAGTTTCTAATTATGAATATTTCCGTTCTAACCCCAGACCATACCATCTTCACCGGTAAGATCACCAGCGTGATCCTGCCCGGCGTTGAGGGCTCTTTCCAGCTGCTCGATAACCACGCACCGCTGGTTTCTGCGCTTTCTGGCGGAAAGGTGGTACTGCAAACCGGTGGCGGTGACTACCGCTTTTACGACGAAGAGACCAAGACGATGTCTGAGGATACCTCTTCAGCCCGCTCCATGACGTTCACGATTGACCGTGGCTTCGTGGAGGTACTGAACAACGAAGTCAACCTGCTGGTGCAGGGTGCCCGCAACCTGCGGTAGCTGACTCACTTTACGACTCACAACACTTTTTCATCCCCGGCTGGCGCTTAGCTTACCGGGGATTTTTCTTTGCAAGCCCACCGATGAAATAAGCAAACTACCAAGTGAGTTAATACCCTGTACCTTACTTTCGCCGTCCATATCCCTTAATTTCCGTTTTATGCCTTCGTTGATCCGACTTTGCTTCCTTAGCCTTCTTTGCACCTGCGGCCTCGCCACCTTATCCGCCCAGCAGCTGGTGGTGAAAGAAAAGCCCGTAGTGCCCGCCCAGATGGAAAAGCGTGCGCTGCCCGCCAAAGATGGCTTCGTGATCGCACCCAACGGTTGGGCCATTAAGGATGGAGCGTACAGCTTTTTGCCCGCGCGCTACCTGAAGGTACGCCCCGGCCAAAAGTACGTGCCCGGAAAATGGAAGAAGACAAAAGGTGGGTGGTTCTACCGAACGGAAGCTTGGGTGGAGCGGTAGCCACTACATTACTACCGTACTACCCAACTACATTACTATCTTGCGTTTCGTATGAAAGCAATAATCCCAGTAGCAGGCACCGGTATGCGTTTGCGTCCGCTCACTTACACGCAGCCGAAGCCACTAATCCCCGTGGCCGGTAAGCCTATTATCAGCTTTATCGTGGACCAGCTCAAGGAGCTGGGCGTACAGGATTTTGTCTTCATTATCGGTTATTTGGGGGATAAAATCCGGGAGTACATTGAGCGGACTTACCCGGAGTTGCACACCGTGTTCGTCAATCAGGAAGAACGTTTGGGCTCGGCCCACGCCATCTGGCTGGCCCGGGATCATTACGCCGATGCGGAAGAAATTATCATTTTCTTCGGCGATGCCATCATCGATGCGGACCTGGCGGAGTTCCGGGATAGCCCCGTTTCGAGCCTCGGGGTGAAGAAAGTCGATGACCCCCGTAAGTTCGGGGTAGTAGAGCATGACATCGACGGGAACATCCGCGCCCTCATCGAAAAGCCGAAGATCCCCAAGTCTAATATGGCGATGGTTGGGTGCTATAAAGTTCGTGAAGTGGAGCAGTTTATTGAGGCTTGCGCTTACAATATCGACAACCAGGTAAAAAGCCTGGAAGAGTTTCACCTCACCGACGCGCTGAACCGGATGTTGGAATGGGGGACAAAATTTGCTACGATCACGGTAGACAACTGGTTCGATTGCGGCCGCAGTGAGGTCTTGCTGGAAACCAACGCCATTTTTCTTGGCCGGGAAGGCTTTGCTACCGAAGACCCGCCTCCGTTTGACAACGCAATCATCATCCACCCGGTACACATCGGCCCGGGCTGTGATATCTCCAACTCCATCGTTGGCCCCTACGTCACCCTCGGGGCGAATACCAGGCTGGAACACGCCATTGTCGCGGATTCTATCATCGGAGAGTTTGCCCGCATTCATGATATCGTTCTCCGTAACTCGGTAGTCGGCAACGATGCCTCCATCGGCGGCTTGCGGCAGAGCTTGAACATTGGGGACAATACGGAGATTGATTTTGGGGGGTGAAGGTAGTTTTGTAGGCTAGCAGCCTGTCGGAGAGAACGCTCACCGTCCAAAATCGGCGCTTCCAGCCCTGCACTTCTTAGCAAAATGAGTCCCTTATCTCGATAAACTCCCCATTTTACTAATCGTTCAGGGCTGGAATCATCCAATTTTGGTCAGCTTCGGTTCTCCCCGACAGGCTGCTGGTGGTCTTGTAGTACCGTCCAGCATGAGTGAAGATGCGGGGATTAACGAAAACGCAATACTACTTGACTATCTGACTAAGTATACGTACCTTTGCGGTCGCAAATTTTGCTTTACCCGATCCAAGTGATCCCCAAAGGCTTTTCGTTATGCCAGTATATATGCCCAAAGAGAAGATTCAGGAAATCTTCGCAGAATACGGTGGTTCTGCCACCAACACCGGTTCCACAGAGGGCCAAATCGCTCTTTTCACGTTCCGTATTCAGGAGCTGAGCGACCACCTCCAGCGTCACCGCAAAGACCACAGCAGCCGGAAGGCCCTGCTGAGCCTCGTAGGCCAGCGCCGTCGCCATCTGGCGTACCTTCAGAAGACGGACCTCGAAGGTTACCGTGCACTGATCGCCAAGCTTGGTATCCGTAAGTAATTGCGGGCCAGTTCGGCTGAATAGAAAAACCCTTCGTGCTTTTGGCGCGAAGGGTTTTTTTAATTGGACAAGCGGCTCCTGCGCGAACCCTAATTTCTAACCTCCAGTTTTTTATCGATCTGAAAAGCTGCGGAGATCAGGCTGAGGTGAGAAAAGGCCTGCGGGAAATTTCCTAGTTGCTCACCGTGAATACCGATTTCTTCGCTGAACAGACCGAGGTGGTTGCCGTAGCCGAGCAGTTTTTGCATCACCACCGTGGCCTCATCGATGCGGCCGATGCGGGCCAGGCATTCTGCGTACCAGAAAGAGCAGATGGTAAAGGAGGCTTCTTCACCCTCCAGCCCGTCGGCCGAGCCGCCTTCGTTTTTATAGCGGAAAACGAGTACGTCGGCGGAGAGCTTTTCTTCGATTGCCGCGAAGGTTTTTAGCCAGCGGGGTTCTTTGCTGGATACGAAACGGAGCAGGGGCATGAGCAGGGCGCTGGCATCAACGGTGTCGCTGCCCTGAAACTGGGCGTACGACTGAATATCCTCGTTCCAGAAGTTGTCGAAAATATCGGCGTGGATTTCGTCGCGTACCTTCCGCCATTCCGAGCGGGGGTGGGGCAGGGAGCGGGCTTCGGCGATCTTCATGGCGCGGTCGATAGCCACCCAGCAGCATACGGCGGAGTGCAGAAAGCGTTGCTTGCCGCTACGAACTTCCCAGATGCCGTGGTCTTTGTCTTTCCAGTGCTTAATGACGTACTCCACCAAATCGCTGATGCCGCGCCAGAACTCGTTCGTGATGCTGCCTCCGGCCTGGTCGTAGAGGTAGATGGTGTCGATGAGCTCTCCGTAGATGTCCATCTGTTTTTGGTCATAAGCACCGTTGCCGATGCGTACGGGCTGGCTCTGGCGGTAACCTTCGAGGTGTTCCAGGCTGGTTTCCGTGAGTTCGGTTGCGCCGTCGATACCGTACATCAGTTGAAGCTCCTGCATGCACTGATCCTGAATCCAGTCCATGAACCGTTCTGCTTCCTCGCGGTAACCGAGGCGTAGGAAGGCGTACATGGTGAAGGCGGAGTCCCGAATCCAGGTGAAGCGGTAGTCCCAGTTGCGCTCCCCGCCGACCACTTCGGGCAGGCCGAAGGTGGCCGCAGCGACGGTGCTGCCAAATTTGGCGGAGGTGAGCAGTTTGAGCACCAGGGCGCTGCGGTGAACGGCCTCCTTCCAGGGGCCACCGTAGGTGTTCCTGGCGGACCACCTCATCCAGAAATCCCGGGTTTTGCGGAAGTAACGGAGAAAGTCGTTTTTGAAGTGCTCGCCTGTGGCCAGGGTAAGAACAAAATCTATGTCCTGCCCAGCGGCGAGTTTGATTTCTCCGGTCAGGCTACCGTTGGTGATGGTGAGTTCGGCCATGGTCAGCAGCAGCATGTCGGGCTGTTCCCCGCTCGGGTCGTGAAAACGATAACCATCCTCCCGTTTTTCTATTTTACAGCCCGCGCGTGCGTAGTCGAAGGAGGGGCTAATGTCTACTTTGATGGCGTGGTCTCCGTACACTCCTTTCAGGCGGCGAAAAATGGCGAAGTCTGTCTCTTCGTCTGCGACCGGCATGAAATCGGTCAGCTCGGCAATGCCGTCCTCGCTCAGGAAGCGGGTAATCAGGATATTGGTGTCCGGGAGGTAGAGCTGTTTGTAGTTGGTATTGTCGTCTTTACAAGCAAAGGAGAAGCTTCCGCCTTTTTTGTCGTCCAGGATGGAGGCGAACACGGTGGGCGAATCGAAGCGCGGCAGGCACATGAAATCGATACTTCCCTGTATGCTTACGAGGGCGGTGGTGTGGAGGTTACCGATGATGCCGTAGTCGGCAATGGGGAGGTAGGGCATAGTGTGGGTTTAGACCGGGTATTTATTACGCAGGCTACCACTTTAAGTGATTTTTGCTGATTATGTTTAGGGACGCCGTGAGAATAAGTTACTGGTTTTTGGTCTGACGCTTTCGTTCCAGTTTTCGGCAAAAATTCTTTGCATAGCCTAAGCTACGGAAATAATTTTTGCCGGAAAATGGGACGAAATAAGGCGACCAAAAGGCGTAAGTTATTTTCACGGAGTCCCTTAGGGCGGGGCCGCAGGTGCAATGTTCTGTTACGAACTGGGTTAAACCTTCTTTGCATCCTGCGTCAGCGCCCCCGTATTTTTCTTCGGCTTTTGAATGTCGAAGTAGTAAGCGGCCAGCCCCGCAACCACGTTGAGCAAGCCAAGGAGGCTCTCCACCGGCTGGTTCTTGAGCAGGTATACCAAAGACCAGGCGCTAAAGGCTAAAAATATCAGCTGCGGCAAGGGGTAAAGCGGTGAAGCATAGCCCGCCTCCTTCGGTGACCGCAGCCGTAACCACAATAAGCCTACGACGGCAAGGAAAGTGAAAGTTTGGAGCACAAAACCACTGTAAAGCAAGACCCGCTCAAAGCTGGAAGTGAAAACGAGGAATAAGCTGATACCGCCCTGCAACCAGGTGGCCCGCAGCGGTAAGCCCTTGGGGCTCAGCTCCCCGAAGGTGCGCCAGAGGTGGTGGCTGTTCCCCATCGCGCGCACCACCCTGGGGCCAACCCAGATCATGGCGGAGATGCCGGTCAGTAGCAGTACACCGATCAGGACGCTGACCACCCGGCCAACGGATGCGCCGAACATGGCCCCCGCTGCAATCTGGGCAACGTCGATTTGTCCGGCCAGGGCCTCGCTGCCTGCTTGCCGAAGGAAGCCATACTGTAAGAGTAGAAACAGACCGCTGACCACCAGGGTGCCGGTTACCAGCGCACGGGGAAGATTTTTTCGGGGCTCTTTGATCTCTTCTACGATGTAGGCCGCGGCGTTCCAACCCGAGAAAGCGTAGAAGACACTGATCATCGCCACGGCAGCTCCGGGAGACCAGATGGCTTCCGCGCCCGCCATCGTCCAGTTCACCTCCGCGCCTTCGGCGGCGGGCAGGAGCGCGCCCGCCAGGCCCAGGGCCAGCACAACGAGTAGCTTCAGGGCGGTAAGCCCGTTTTGTAACCTGCTGGATTCTTTGGTCCCGAAACTATGGGCCAGGCTGAGAAGCACGATGCTCCCGGCGGCGGTGAAGACCGGTGGGAAGGAGGTCCAGGCTTCCAGGTAATGACCAACCGCCATCGCTGAAAGCGCAACGGCGGCGGCAAAACCTACCGTCAGGCTCACCCATCCGCTAAGAAAGCCGAGCAAGGGGTGAAAGATTTCGGAGAGAAAGTGCGCCTCGCCGCCGGAGCGGGGAAGGCGCGTGCCTAGCTCCGCATAACTAACGGCCCCGCACCAGGCCACCAGCCCACCAATGGCCCAAAGCATGAGTAGGGCGGGGCCACTCGATATCCACTCCAGCTGTAAGCCAAGCGTCGTGAAAGCTCCGGTACCAATCATATTGGCCAGCACCAAAGCTGCGGCACTGCGCCAGCCTATTTTAGCGGGGATTGCTGACATATCAGGGTAAAAAACGGTTTCGGCTCGGGTATTTGTTATCTGGGGTGGACGGTAACTTTGTTTTAACGGTTTTGTTGGTGGGTTTTGGAATTGGGTGTATAAGTACACTTATACGTGAAGCGTGTTTAAACTTAATAAGTGTATAAGTACACTTATACGTGAAGCGTGTTTAAACTTAATAAGTGTATAAGTACACTTATACGTAAAATCCATCACCACCAACCTATCACTCCCTACCCGCCCGGTGCAAAGCCGGCACCGTAAGCGCAATCGCCGTACCAGCCGCAAAGCCGATCAGAACATCCGTGAAGAAGTGCTTGCCCGCCCGCATCCGCCCGTAGGCAACGGCAGCAGGGATGATGCCCGCAGCAGCCCACACGTAGGGGCGGGCCCTGCTGTTGGGGTGCAGATCGGAGTACAGTTGCGCGGTGGTGAAGCTGAAGTACGCCGCCGTTGCTACGTGGCCGCTGTAAAAGGAGTAGCGGCTGGATTTGCGGAGCTTGATGTCTAGCGGAGCATCCGGATTGTAGTTGTAGGGCCGTGCGCGTTGGGCCGTCACCTTGGTCAGGTTGATGAGGGCGGAGTTGAGCATGGCCCCCTGGAAGACGATCATGGCCATGTCGTCAAAATTGTTACGGCCGGTTTTGTCCAGCAACAGGAAAAAAGGGCTGGCAAAACTGGTGAGCAGGAGCTTATCCGTAAACTCGTCGGATTTGAAAGAAAGATGGCGCAGGGAGAAGCGGTCGATGGGCCAGATCTTGGTCCGGTCCAGGGCCATCACTTCGGCCTCCGTCATCGGTTTCACTTTCCTGTCCAGGAACATCGACCCGAGGGTGATGCTGCCACCGAGGCCGATCATAACGGTGTTGGTCGTGTTACTCGGGTTGTAAGGCCGTATGCCCTGAGCGGGGAGTAAAAAAGAAACGCACAGCGCCAGAACGAAAAGTAAGTAGGGGAGGTAGCGTGTGGTCATGCAGCGGAAGGTTTGAAATTGTAACGGAATTGAGGGGTGGGAGTTCGGTTAACGTGACGCGCCTGGCTTGCGGTAGCGACTACACTACTACCGAGTTACACTACTAATTACTACTCCAGTCCAATCTCCGCTCGCAGCCCTTCGTTTGCTACCGAATTCTGACTCCAGTACGGCGCCCGCTTCTGGTGGGTCAGGCGGGCTTTGGTAACGAGGTTTTTGCCGCGTTCCGGGTAGGTTTCGTTCCAGCCGGTGATGGTGTAGGGGGCTTCGGCGTTGAAGAAGATTTCGAGCTTGCGGTTGTCAGCGGCGTAGTTGATGACGTAGGCTTTGCCTGGCTTGCTTTCATCGTCGCCTTCGTGATCCTGGAGGCTCACGGTTGCGCGGCGGGCCTGGTAGGGTTTGTGGGTCATCAGCAGGTAGCTGGTGCTGGGCACGATGCGGAATTCGCCTACGGGGAGGGTTTCCCAGCCGGAGCGGATGCGGTTGAAGAGTTCGTCTTCCAGGAAGTCGGCGGGGATGGCTTCGTTCACGTCGCCTTCCTGCTCGAAGTAGGAGCGGACTTGTTTGTTCCACTGGCCTCCGCCGGCGTAGTTGAGCTGGGTGAAGGTCTGGCCGCACCAGTCCTGACTAGAGGTAGTGACCTTCAGGGTATGGGGTTCTTCGGAGGTCTTGGTGGGCGAGAAAACCGAAGTCATGATGGAGTAATCATAGATACCGGTGACGAAGCGGCGGATGATGTTGGTCTTCAGCACGGGGGTGGAGTTGGGGTTGGTGTAGTTGTCGTTCTTGACCTGCTTATCGGTCAGGAAATCTTCCGAGACGAAGACCATCGAAACCTGACCGGGGCGAATTTCGCCGTAGCGGGCTTGTTCGAGGTCGTAGGTGTTGATTTCGGCCTGGCCTTCGTACCAGTATTCGGTCAGGCTACCGGAGAAATGACCGGGAACGAGGGCTTTTGCCTTTGCCGGTGAGACGGACTGGTCTTGAGCCGTATTGCAGGCAAATAAGCCAATAAGGAGTAAGAATGGGAGGAGCGTTTTCATACTATCCTCTAACGCAGATTAAGGGCGAGGGTTGAGTTTTGGGATGTGGGCACTGCCGTTCAACTTCCACAGCACCCGCGTTTGCGCCCCTGAATACGCTTCTTTTGGGCGCGGCCGCAGGTGCATAATTGCGGATTGAAGAGCAAGGAGGGGACGGTCGATACGCAAAAAATCTAATCTTCGGTTATGTCATCCGCAAGTCAGTGCCAAAAACTTATTACCTTAGCGCCGATAGTTTACTAATGCACTCATTTTATCTTGCGGCTCCGCCATTGGCGGAGCCCAAGCTTTTTATAGGGGGAAGGGGATTGAACACCGGCCTGCGCGCAAAGAGCACATCGCCACTAACCTGTATCTTGCAACCTGCAACCTGAATCCCCCCACCCATGCTAAGAGCCACCATACTGACCCTGCTTTTAAGTTGCCTCGCCGCCACGCTGCCCGGCCAGGTACGCAAGGGGAGCAACTTTGCGGCGGCCAACGAGGCGTTTGATGATGGCGTGAAGCTCCTGCTGGCGGGGAAACCGAAACGAGCAATCAAGCCCTTCCGCGAGGCCATTGAGCAAGACACGGGCTACATTGCGGCGCATCACTTTCTCGGCCTTTCCCACGAGTTGATCGGAAATTTTGCTTCCGCTGCCGATGCCTACCAGCACGTACTGAACCGCGAGCCCTTCTTCTCCCGCCTGCTTTACTATAAACTGGGGAAGGTGTATTACAAAATGTCACGCCCGCAGCTGGCTCTTTTTTACCTGAACCGGTTTGCGGAGCTGCAAGAAGTAAACATCGGGGAGTTTGGCCGCAACGGCGAAGAAGAAGCGGCGGAAGAACGAAAAGTACTCGCCCGCCTGGACGGGGAGATAAAGGCCGCCCGGATCACCCAGGACAGCTCCCAGTTCATCAACGTCACCAAACTGTTCAACCTCGGCTTCCCGATCAATACACAGCAAAACGACTATTTCCCCTTTTTTGCCAACGATCCTAACCGCTTCCTCTTCACCCGCCAGGGTCAGGGAATGGACGAGGACCTGCTGATTGGCCGCCGGAAGGATGAGGACTCCGAATGGTTCTCCTCCCGCTTCAGTAACATCAATACCCTGCGGCCCGAGGGGATGTGCTCGATGGTTCGTGACGGCCAACGGATCTATTTTACCAGCTGTAAGGGAGACGAGGTGGTCGTCTCAAAGGGCTTTCGTCGCACCGGGAACTGCGACCTCTACGCCGGCTGGCTGGTGAACGGTAAGATAAGAGACGTCATCCCCCTGCCGGACTACATCAACTCCCCCGTAAGCTGGGAAACCCAGGCCGCCATTAGCTGCGACGAGCAACAGCTCTTCTTCGTCTCCGAACGCGAACCGAGCTTCGGGATGACGGACATCTTCGTCTGCTACCGCCAGCCCGACGGCTCCTGGGGGGAGCCGGTCAACCTCGGCGACGGAGTGAACACAGCAGAGGCCGAGGAAGCCCCCTTCCTGAGTGACGACGGCCAAACCCTTTACTTCAGCAGCATGGGGCATTACAGCCTGGGAGATGAAGACATCTTCGCCAGCTGGTGGGACAGTAGCCAGGGGCGATTCACCCAGGCACTTAACCTCGGCCCTCCCGTAAACGGCCCGCACCGGGAGCTCGGCTTCCACCTCAGTGCCGATGGCAAAACCGGCTACGTTTCCAGTGACCGCCCCGGAGGGCTGGGCAAACTTGATATTTATGGCTTTAAGCTATCCGAGCGCCTCAGTTCCCGGCCGATTACCTACATCTCCGGCTTTGTGACGGATAGCCTGACGGGCGAGCCCGTCACCGATCAGGTAGTAGCTATAGCTGGTAAGAAGGTGTATCGAACTAATTACGAAGGTCGGTTCTTCGTTTGCGCGCCTTCGGGAGAACCCTTGCCGATCAACGTTGGGAACGATGAGTACTTGCCTTACAGCCGAACCTTTGCCGTGCCGCAGTGGGACAATGTGACCCCTTACCGGATTGATCTCTTCCTCCAGAAAGAGACGGTAGCTCCGCCCCCGCCTCCACCGCCTCCGCCGGTAGTGGAAGTAGACACGATCCAACGCCGCACCCGAATCAAGAAGCGGAATTATACCGTTCTCTTTAACTTTGAAGACGCGAGCCTAACGCCGCGCGCAATTGACGGGCTTCAGCTTTTCGTGGCCGAGGTGAAAAACCGCAGCATCATCAACATTAGCGTAACGGGCTTTACGGACAGTACCGGGGATGCGGAGTTTAACCTGCGCTTAAGCCAGAAACGGGCCAAAGCAGTAGGCGTTCACCTGCAAACAGCGGGGGTGAAAGCCAATGAATTCAACATCGTTGGGGCGGGGGAATTGCCCGGCGCTTCACAACGAGCGCTTAACCGAAAAGTAGAAATCACGGTGACGTACCGGGAGGTCGTGAAGGTAAACTAAGCATTTTAGTGTGGTTATGTAGTGACCAAGGCCGCAAAAGCCCCGTCTTATCAAATGTAACTCATTACTAAAGCGCAAAGTTCTTAAATTTACACGGTCATTAAGTACGATTTGCGAACATCTAAGTTCGGTATTCGTATTAGACAATTTAACGAATCACTGATACAATCATTTTATGAAAAATTTTATAACACTGCTGCTCATCTGTGTAACGATCTCTTTAGGAGCACAAACTGATAAACCGGCTTACTGCGATGAAGGCCCAGCAACTTACGGAAGCGTAGCCGCAATACCCGGTGCAACCACTGCACCACCACTTCCTCGTTTTACAACGATGCCAACGAAGGAATACAAAATACAGGTAGCCATCCTGCGCTACACCGATCCGGCAGAGTACCCTTTTCACCCAGACCTGGTGGCCCGCTACCGCCCCTGTGAGCAAATCTGGGTGGTGGAAAGCCGTGAGAGCTACCCCAACCGTGCGGATGCCGTTGCCCAACAAAATAAACTGAAAGACCTTGGCTACGGAGGTTCCTACATCACGGAGTTATTGGGGTACCAGTAGCGTAAAGGAGCCTTATCTTTGCAATCTAAAAACCAATTGTGATGAAAAATACCTTTTCTCTTTTTGTTGTGGGCGTCTTCTTTTTGATGCTGACGGCCTGCGGAAGTTCTCAGGAAGCAACTACCACTGAAGCTTCGGCTCCCGCTGAGGAAGTAGCTGGTACCTTCGGGGCAAAATTCACCCCCGAGAAAGTAGAGCCAGCAAGCAGCTTGCTCACCTCCTACAGCGAGAGCCAGCTCACGGACACGCTCCAAACCACCCTCCAGGGCAAGGTGAACGAAGTCTGCCAGGCAAAAGGTTGCTGGATGACCATCGCCACCGGAAACGGTGAGGAGATGATGGTGAAGTTCAAAGACTACGGCTTCTTCATGCCCAAAGACATCAGCGGCCGCGAAGTGGTAATGCACGGAATGGCCTACTACCAAATTACTCCGGTAGACGAACTGCGCCACTACGCAGAAGATGCCGGTAAATCCGCCGAGGAAATCGCGGAGATCACGGAGCCGAAAAAAGAACTGCGGTTCCTGGCCGACGGTGTTAAACTACTGTCTGGCGAAATGTAAACAAAATAGCGAAAGCTTTAAAGCCAACCAGCTTCGATGAAGCTCGGTTGGCTTTTTGTTTTAATAAGCGTATTTGATTTTATTAAAACAAAATAAAATTTAGGGCCGCTTCATATTGCGTTGATAGCGAGAGAGTTGGTGTTTTGGCACGGTGTTTGATGCAAATCGGTGTACAAAATATCAGAATTTTCCACTGTTCCATATCGCTAACTACACACATGACAAGTAAAGAATTTATCCAGCAGATTGACAAACTAGAGAACCTTCTTTTCTCCTTTGCTCTCCGGCTCACGCGCAATCGGCAAGACGCTCAAGACTTGATGCAGGAAACCAGCCTTCGCGCTTTCCGTCATCGTGAGAAGTTTACCATGGGAACCAACTTCAAAAGTTGGGTTTCTACGATTATGCGGAATACTTACATCAACCGCTACCGGAAGATGAAGAGCCGCAAGCACGTAAATCAGCCGATTGAGGACTTCTCTTTCGCCCTGGAAAGCAGCAACGCGATCCCCAATAAAGGAGAGCACGATATGCGGATGAAAGAACTCAAGACGATGCTCAACGGCATTGGTGAGTTGTACAGTGTACCTTTTCTCATGTTCTACCGTGGGTATGAGTACAAAGAGATTGCCCGCCACCTGAACATCCCCATCGGCACGGTGAAAAGCCGCATCTTCCTGGCCCGCCAGCGGATGAAAAGCGCCATCGGTGATCGTTACCAAAACTAAGAGCTTGTTTGGAAATTCTACTTCCTGATCCCTCAATAAGCGCTAAGAGATGAACACTTTGCCCTATTAAAAAACTAACCTCAGCCCCAACCAAATTGACCTTTTTTTGTTTTTTTGCTGCTTCAGATTTCATTTGAAGCACTTGTTTTAACCCAAGCATTAAGATTTAGAACATTACCAAATTGACCCAGTATGTAGGGCCGGCCCGTTGGGCTGGCCCTTTCCTTTTTTATCGGGCATGCTCAACCTTCGAGCCAGCTGAGGTTTTTAAAGGAACCTCACCAATTAATAGCCATGAACGAAGATTTTCTACTGAGTCGTTTTAACGACCACCAGCGTGCGGGGCGGCTGCCGTCCCCCAAGCTTACCGGGGAGTGGTTGGAGGGCGTGCTGCAGTTTTTATTTCCGGAGTACTGCCCGGCTAAAATTACCAGCCACCGAGCCTTTCGGCTGCAGTACCAGACCAATGACCTGAAGCTGTACAACCTGCTGGAGTCGCTTGAAGACCGGCTGAAAACGACTCCGTCGGATATACGAACGGCTTTTGAAAATAGCTTACCGGATATTTTTACCTCCCTTTCTGAAGACGCGGAGGCCATCCTGGCCGGAGACCCGGCCGCGCAGGATCGGACGGAGGTGGTGAGTACCTACCCCGGCTTTTATGCGCTGGCGGTTCACCGCATTGCGCACCGGCTGTGCGGGTTGGGCGTGCCCCTGGTTCCAAGAATTTTGAGTGAGATCGCGCATCAGAAAACGGGCATTGAAATACATCCCGGAGCGCGCATCGGCCGCCGTTTTTGCATCGACCACGGCACGGGCATCGTGATCGGGGAAACGGTGGAAATTGGCGACGACGTGAAAATGTACCAGGGCGTCACCCTCGGCGCGCTCAGCGTAGCCAAAAATATGGCCCGGACGAAGCGGCACCCAACCATCCGGGATCGGGTGGTTATTTACGCCGGCGCAACCATTCTTGGCGGAGATACCGTGATCGGGGAAGACTCCATCATCGGCGGTAATACCTGGATCGTTAAGAGTTTACCGGCGGGCAGTAGGGAGTATTATCGGGTGCCTTCCGTTGCGAAGACGTGATGTTTTTGGGCGCGGCCGCAGGTGCAGGGTGAGGTTTTTGGGTGCGGTACTCCTTGCGGGTGAAGATGAATACTTGAGCATTGGTTTGCGCCCAACTCGCCAGTCGAATTATTTTTCGCTCGAACTATTGATGAGCCAGCTTGCAGAAAATGATACTTCGAATTGTTGTTGCAAGTCATCGTCTTGCTGAAGCGAAAAAGTTCGCCTGTCGAGTTTAGTGATAATATCTTTTTACCTTACCCCTTACCCC
>CAYWMW010000034.1:15376-19631 GCA_964458975.1 uncultured Lewinella sp.
CCCTTTACTCCTTTACTCCCTTCCTCATGTACCTAATCACCGGAGCCGCAGGCTTCATCGCCAGTGCCCTCGTCGCCCACCTCAACACCGCAGGCATCGAAGACCTGATTCTGGTCGATGACTTTCAGCGCTACCCCGCCAAGGAGCCTAACCTGATGGGCAAAAAATACCGCCTGAAGCTTGAGCGCGACGAACTCTTCGACCGCTGGGACGCCGAGCGCTGGCCCCTGGCGGGCGTCTACCACCTCGGTGCCCGTACGGACACCGCTGAGCCGGACAAAGCCCTCTTCAACCGCCTGAACCTCAACTACTCCAAAGAAGTCTGGCACCGTTGCACCGCACAGCAAATACCCCTGATCTACGCCAGCAGCGGAGCTACCTACGGCCTCGGCGAGCACGGCTATAAAGACGACGATCAGCTCGCCGAAATCCTGGAGCCACTGAACGAATACGGCCGCAGCAAAAACGATTTCGACCGCTGGGTGCTGGGCCAGCAGAAGACGCCCCCGAATTACTACGGCCTTAAGTTTTTCAACGTCTACGGCCCCAACGAAAACCATAAAGGGCGGATGGCCAGCGTGATCTGGCACACCTTCAACCAGGTACAAAAAACCGGCGCGATGAAACTCTTCCGCAGCCATAACCCCGACTACGCCAACGGCCACCAACGCCGGGATTTTATCTACGTCAAAGACCTCGTAGCCGTAAACCACTGGCTAATGAAGAACTTGCCAAAGCCCAACGGCCTTTATAACCTCGGAACCGGACAGAGCAGGACGTTTCTCGACCTCGCCACCGCTACTTTTATCGCCATAGGCCACGAACCCGCCATCTCCTTCATTGATACCCCGGCGGATATCCGCGATAAATACCAGTACTTTACCGAAGCAGAAATGGGTAAATTGCGCACCGCCGGCTACAACAAGCCTTTCCATACCCTCGAAGAAGGCGTGGAGGACTACGTTAAAAACTACCTCCTGCCCGGAGCCATCTGGTAAACCCGGACAACCGACAACTCACAACCGACAACCAAAAACATGAAAGCCAACCGCACCCTCACCCTCGGCGAATTCCTAATTGACCGTCCCGAAGAATTCGAATACGACAACGCCGAACTCGGCCAGCTCCTCAACGCCATCCGTCTGGCGGGTAAGGTAGTGAGCCACGAAATCCGCAAGGCAGGCCTGGTAGACATCACCGGTACCATCGGTTCCACCAACGTGCAGGGCGAAGAGCAGAAAAAGCTCGACGTGTTCGCCAACGAGGCCTTCATCAATACACTCACGAACCGGGACATCGTCTGCGGTATCGTCTCCGAAGAAAACGACGAGATGATCTCCATCTCCGGCAACGATAACCGCAACCGCAACAAATACGTAGTGGTGATGGACCCGCTGGACGGTAGCTCCAACATCGACGTAAACATCACCGTCGGTACCATCTTCGGCATCTTTCGCCGCGTCTCTCCGGTCGGCACCCCCGTCACGGAAGAGGATTTCCTCCAGCCGGGGAACCTACAGGTTGCCGCTGGCTTCATCGCCTACGGAACCTCAACTATGATGGTTTACACCACGGGCAACGGCGTGAACGGCTTTACCCTGAACCCCGCCATCGGGACGTACTACCTCTCTCACCCCAACATCCAGGTGCCGGAGCAGGGCAATATCTTCAGCGTCAACGAGGGCGGCTACGTACACTTCCCGCAGGGCGTGAAGGAGTACATCAAATACTGTCAGCGCGAAGAAGAAGACCGCCCCTACACCAGCCGCTACGTAGGGAGTATGGTGGCGGACGTCTGGCGCACCATCCTGCTGGGCGGCATCTATTTCTACCCGGAAAGCACCGGCAAACCCGAAGGTAAACTCCGCCTGCTCTACGAATGTAACCCCTTCGCCTTCCTGCTGGAACAAGCCGGAGGCATGGCCACCAACGGCCAGCAGCGCATCCTGGACATCAAACCGACCGACATCCACCAGCGGATGCCTTTCTTTGGGGGGAGTAAGGATATGGTGACGAAGGCGATGAGTTTCATGAAATAAGGATTTCTGCTCCAGCATAATCGTGATGGGCGGGTTTCGCCGTTCGCGATGGGCTGACCTCAGCCTTCGGCTTTCGGTTAAACCATCGCCGACAGCCTGCTAATGGCTGAGTTCACAATTACTTGTGGTGTGCTCTGTGTGTCCTCTCTGTGGTTTTTGTACTCTGTGTGCCTTCTGTGTTCTGTACCTTGCAACCTGACAACCTGCAACTCGAAACCGACAACCGACAATGCCCGACCTCAAAAAACGAATCACCGAAGCCGCTAAAGCGGGTTTAACCCGCTCCGTAGCCCGCCGCCGCCACCTCCACGCCAACCCGGAGTTGAGCTTTGCGGAGCACGAAACCCAGCGCTACATCGCCGGGCAGCTTGATGAAATGGGCATCCCTTACCGCGAAGTAGCGGATACCGGGCTGGTGGCGGAGATCAAAGGTGGCCGGGGCGCTGGCCCAACCGTCGCCCTGCGGGCCGACATCGACGCGCTGCCGATTACGGAGGCCAACGACGTACCCTACCGCTCCCGCAACGAGGGCGTGATGCACGCCTGCGGGCATGACGTTCACACCAGCAGCCTGCTCGGTACGGCGGAGATCCTGACGACGGTGCAGGGCCATTTCTCCGGCACCGTCCGCCTGCTCTTTCAGCCGGGAGAGGAAAAGCTCCCCGGCGGCGCAACGCTGATGATCCGTGACGGCGCACTGAAAAACCCGGTGCCCCAGGCCATCTTCGGCCAGCACGTGCACCCGCCCCTGGCGGCCGGGAAGGTCGGCTTCCGCCCCGGCATCTACATGGCCAGTACGGACGAGCTTTACCTGACCATCCGGGGTAGGGGAGGCCACGGCGCGATGCCGCACCACGCCGTAGACCCCATCGTCGTCACGGCCCAGATCGTGACCGCCATCCAGCAGCTCATCAGCCGCAACACGGACCCGACGCTGCCGGCCGTGATCACCTTCGGCCACATCGCCTCCGCTGGCGGCGCGACCAACGTGATCCCCAACGCCGTTAGCCTGAAGGGCACCATGCGAACCCTCAACGAAGCCTGGCGCAAGGAACTCCACCAGCGCCTCGACCAACTCGTGACCGGCATGGCCACCGCCATGGGCGCTACCGCCAAACTCACCATCGCCCACGGCTACCCCTTCCTGAAGAATGACGAGGCCCTCACCCGCCGCGCCTTCGAACAGGCGCGCCACTTCCTCGGCGAAGACCGCGTCGTTGAGCTGCCCATCCGGATGACGGGCGAAGACTTCGCTTTCTACACCCATCACCTGCCAGCTTGTTTCTACCGCCTTGGCGTCGGCAGCCCGGCTTTAGGGCACGAACGCCCGGTGCATACCGATACTTTTGATGTGGAGGAAGGGTGTTTGGAGACTGGGAGTGGGTTGATGGCTTGGTTGGCGGTGGGGGAGTAAGGGGGAATGGGAAAAGGAGTAAGGGGGGCGGGGGCGCGGGTGCAATGGAGGTTTTTGCAATTCTCACTCATCTTCAGGCAATTTTCTTCATCGTTAAGAACGGGAGGTAAATAGTTACCTGTGTTCCTGCTGAGGTTCCGTCTTTGTGGAACAGGTCAAGCGTTTGGATGTCAGCATCCTTATAGCCTATCGTGTGTAACGCTTTCAGTGTTTTTTGGGAGTTTTCAGTCGCAATTGAGAGGTGTTTGCCTGCCTCGGCTTGTGCGATAATGGCGGCAGCGTTACGGCCCCGCCCATTGTCGGTTACGATTACCTTCACTCCGTCTCCAAACTGTTGAAAAAACACATGAACCTTACCCTGGTACGTTAGGTTAGAAACGCCGTGAATGATTGCATTTTCTACTACCGGCTGCACCAACATTCCCGGCACTTTATAGAGCTCCTCCTTGAGGCTTTCGGAAACATCGACACTGTAGATGAAGCCGTCACGAAACCGTAGTTTCTCCAGTGCCAGGTAGTTGTCAATCAACTCAATTTCGTTGACTAACGGGATGCTGATTGAGGTGGCGGTTGTTGCCATAACCCGAAGGATGTCAGAGAATTTGCCTAGGTAGTTGTACGCCTCAATCGTTTCGGACCTTAAGACGCTGTTCTGGATGCCCGTCAGAGCATTGAAAATAAAGTGGGGGTTGATCTGCGATTGTAAGACCTGAAGCCTGGTTTCTGCCATCGCTTTATTTTGGTTGGCTAGTTTTATTCGCGCCTTATATTTCATCATGAAGTATAATAATGCGAAGAGCAA
>CAYWMW010000034.1:19731-22573 GCA_964458975.1 uncultured Lewinella sp.
TTTCCTGCTCTGCCTGGGTCAGTCGTTCAATTTCCCAGTCTTTTTCCCGGAACTCTTGCTTGGCTTTCAAGGCTTGCAATTCCTTTCGGGCAGCTTCGCCCGTCTGGGCTTCGCCAAGTTTCTGGTACTCCTGAAAAGCCTCAAGGGCTAATTCATATTCCCCCTTTCGTTTGTAGTGATCTGCCAGACTTTTTTGGTAAAACGTCAGGCCGATGTCGAAGTCCAGACTTTGGAACAGCTCTCCCCCCTTTTCCAAATATTTGTAGGCTTTATCGTATTCTTCCTTGCCCTCATACGTTGCGTACAGGTTCATGTTGCGAAGAGCAGATGTCATAGAAGTATCTTCCTGGATGAAGACCTTACTAGTGGTGAGTACGTCCAGGGCGTTGTCAAAGTCCTTGGTCTTGATGTAGTAGTAAGAAAGGTTGATTAAACATTTTTTCTCTATCTCCGTCATTTTTAATTCCCTGGCTTTTCCAATGGCCTCTCGTAGCAAACGTTCAGCCGGTTTCATTCGGCCGGCAGCAAGGTTATTCCCGGCTTGAACATGATATGCCATTACTTCTAAAGGGCCATTCTTTTGTTCTTCGGCTATTGCCAATGCCTGGTTGATAAATTCTTCGGCTTCTTCGAACTCTTTTAAATAAACCAAAGCGGAGGCGAGACCAAGGTAGGTCCAACATACAATGGAGGAATTATTAGTAACCGTACTAATATCAAGCGCTTCCTGATACTGCTCAGCGGCTTCCGGGTACTGCGCGTTGAGGTGAAATAAGCTTCCACTTGCAATCTTCGTGAGGGCTGCTGCATCCAGGTCTCCCGCCTTCATCTGTTCTTTGAAGATGTGCTGAACATAAGTTTTCAGGTTCTCCGAGTTCCCGATCTGGGGTATCCACCCAGATCTTTTTCCGTACCATTGTTCAAGTGCTCTTGTGTTTGGTTTCGGGGTGATAACTTCTAGCAGCACTTTCCGGAGCGAATCAAAGTCCGTCACCCTGGAGTTCGGTAAATTCAAGGGAGGGCTAAGGTCTCCTTCTACTTCAATCAGGTAGTGATCCAGCTTAGAGTCTACCGACTCAATGGTAGCGTCACAGCCCATAAACGTGAGGGCTAAGGCCAGGCAAAAGCACGTGAAAAGGGCTGAAACCCACCGCTCGGAATTTGTAAAGTGGTTTAGGCTCATAGAGAACGCATTCTGAATATGGATCAAATATAACAAAATAGTGTCGTCAGTAAGTTGAAAAGAGCCATAGGTGAATCATAACGCTTAAACAGGCGGAAGATTCCTCATATTTGTACTAACAATTTGAACTACACTATGAACAGCAGGTACTAAAGGGTTTAGTGCCGTATTTTTTATGAGAGACATTTTAACACAACGGATGGTTGGTAGCAAATAGCTACCAACCATTCTTTTTTGCCACCTATATGGTTATGGGGAAAAGGTGGATCAGCTTCAAACGGGTTGATTGATTGTTCTAAATCAAAATTCATAGATACAGACTCGATGATGATGACTGGCCTACCCAACTCTGCTCAAAGAGATTATCGCCATCCCACGTATCCAACTGCCTTAAAACCTACTTTGCACCTGCGGCCGCGCCCTCAAAAAACATGGCCTTACCGAACCAAAGCTCTCGTTCCGCGTATCCAACAGAGTAACATTATTCCTACCATGCGCTACCTAGCTTTTTTCTGCCTGCTCGCCCTGACGGCCTGCAACACTTCCACCGAAACCACCTCAACCTCCAAGCCAGTACCCGACCGGGCGGCTGCCGCCGCCGAAGGAAACATGAGCCTGACCCCGGCCGCCATTAAACCGGTAGTCGCCTTCGAATACGAAGACATCCTCTGGGGCTTCCGCTTCCTGCCCGACGGGCGCATGATCGCGACCGATAAATCCGGTAAGCTCCTCCTGATCGATAAGGAAGGTAAGAGTACCGAGATCACCGAGGGCGTTCCGGCCGTAAAGGATAAAGGGCAGGCGGGCTTGCTCGACGTACTGCTGAGCAAAGACTTTGCTACCGACCGCATGGTCTACCTCACCTGGAGCTCGCCCAACGATAAGAACGATGCATCCACCGCCGTCGGCCGTGGCCGCCTCGCTGACGACGAAAAGAGCCTCGAAAACTTCGAAACCCTCTACGATGCCGGGCCCAAAACCGGAAAACCCGTACACTACGGCAGCCGCATGGCCTGGGGACCCACCGACGGCCACCTCTACTTCACCATCGGCGACCGCGGTAACCGCGACGAAAACCCGCAGGACAGCACCCGCGACCACGGCAAAGTCTACCGCATCGCCGCCGACGGCTCCATCCCGAACGATAACCCCTTCGTGAACGTACCGGGCGCGAAAAAAGCCATTTACTCCTTCGGCCACCGCAACCCGCAAAGCCTCACCATCCACCCAGAAACCGGAGCGATCTGGGAAACCGAGCACGGCCCCCGGGGCGGAGACGAGATCAACATCATCGAAGCGGGCAAAAACTACGGCTGGCCCGTGGTCAGCTACGGTATTAACTACAGCGGAACCCAGTTCACTCAAAAGGTGAGCCAGAAAGGGATGGAATCACCCATCCACTACTGGGTGCCGAGCATCGCCCCAAGCGGCATGGCCTTCATCACCGGAGACAAATACCCCGGCTGGGAAGGCGACCTCGTGGTCGGAAGCCTGAAGTTTATGCGCCTCCAGCACGTACAGCTAGACGGCAAAGAAGTGATCGGTGAGCAAAAACTGATCAACAATATGGGCCGCGTCCGCGACGTCCGCATGGGGCCGGATGGCTATATCTACGCCTCGGTTGAAGGGGAGGGGATTGTTCGCCTGGAAGTTAATTAG
>CAYWMW010000035.1:0-5088 GCA_964458975.1 uncultured Lewinella sp.
AGAATGGGAGCCTAAAAGCTAAATGCTTTATACTAAGTGCTTAAGTCATCAAAAATATGCCAAGGCTTTACAGGTTTGAGTACCCCCCCCGGAAAACCACCAATAGCCCAACTGCTACCGCAACACCACCTTAAAAGACCGTCCACCCGCAGGCCGAGACCGCACCAGCAAGAAGTAGACGCCCGCCGGAAGCCCGGAGCCATCAATGTCGGTAATTTCACCCCGGACGGCTCCGCGCCGCAGCACCGCACCGGCGGCGTTGGTGAACAGGTACTCAGCGCCTTCAGCGCTACCAAACAGGCGGAACTGACGTGCGCCCTGCTGGCGAACTTCCAGCGAATTGGTACCCTCAAAGTCCACACTGACAACACCACTGAAGGCCTCGCCACCGTCAACATCAACGATGCGCAGGCGGTAGTCGTTGCGGCCGTTGGTGGGGTCGGTATCGAGGAAGGTGTAGTCCTGGCGGTCGGTACTGTTGCCGGTGGCCGCAACGGTACCGATGAGCGCGAAGTTGCCATTGCTGTCCATTCGTTGTACCTCAAAACGGTCCGTCATCTGCTCGGTTGCCGTAGCCCATTCTAACTGTACATCTCCTCCTTGAGGGCGCGCAGTGAAGGTGAGCAGCTCCACGGGCAGTACGGCGCTCAGCTCCAGGCCAACCACTACCGGGTCGTGGTCGCTGAAGCGGTAAAAATCGTTGTTGAAAAGCGCCGGGTCGTTGAACTGGGTGTCGTAGCTGAGCGCCGTTGGCTCGGGCGCGTTGACGGGCCACGGGATAGCTCCGGTTACCTGACTAGCGAGCGATGCACTGGCCAGCGCGTGGTCCAGGCTGCCCCATTCGCCACGGAATACGTAGGAGGGGAGGCCGTCGCAGGGGAAAGTGCCGGGGCTGGCGGCCTGCACTGCATTAACGTAGCCATTATCGGTAAAGGCCGCTATCGGAGCCTCCGCGCTGTAAGCATTGAGGTCGCCGATGATGAGGTTGTCCGTGTCGGTCGTACCGGTAGGCATGGTGGCCAGCCAGTCGCGGATGGCCTGGGCGGCGGCGGTACGCGAGCCGTCACAGTTGCCTGCTCCGCCGTTGTCGTCGTCGCCGGGGCCGCAGGAGCTGCCTTTGCTCTTCCAGTGGTTAACGCAAACGGTGATTTCGCCGTTGAGGCTTGGGTTGCCCGCTTCGATGACCCTGAAGGTTTGGGCCACGGGAACCCGGTTGCGGCTGAATACATTTGCCGGGGCGGTAAGCGCCGCTGCCGTTCCTGACTCCATCACTACGCTAGCTTTGTAGATCAGCGCAACCTGAATCTGGTCGGTACCTGTGTTGGGGGATGTCACGAAACTGTACTGCGTTCCACATTCAGCGGCGATGGCATCAATGAGGGTTTGTAATGCGCCGTTGGCGCCGTAGCCGTTGTTTTCAATCTCAACGAGGCCGACAATGTCAGCGTCAAGCTCGCAGATGGCCTTGACGATTTTGATCTCCTGGCGGTCGAATTCCGTTTGGTTATCCGCGCCCCGGTCTCCAAAGGTGGTGAAGTAGTTGAGTACGTTCATGCCCACCACGGTGATGTCACCACCAACAGCCGGAGCGGAAGTTGGCCGGGCGTTGTCTACTCCTACGGTAAAGTTGGTCGCTTGCATCCGGTAGCCGGTGAAGCGCTCGTCAATGATGCCGGTCAGGCCGGTAATGGTAGAACCGGAGCGCAGGCTGCTGGTCGCGGTTACCTGCTGGCCGTTGCCAAGTACGATGGGGTAGACGTTCTCGCCGCTGCGGCCGTCGTCCACCGCAAGGGTGCGGAGGCTCTGGGCATCGTTATAAAGGCCAAGGGCTGCTGCGTCGGGTTCGTTGCACTCGCTGAACTGGATCAGGCGCTCGCCTTCGGAGACGGCAAATTCGCCAAAACGACCGAGGCCGAAGGTTTCGGTGATGGTTACGGTTTCCGGTAGGGTAGTCAGCATACCTTCCAGGGCTTCGTAGTCGCCTGCGGCACTTACGGGGAGGTCAAGGTTAGTGGCGGTTGGTAGCGTGTTTCCGGTGGAGACGATGCTTACGTTGCCGCCAGCTGCGGTTACGTCGATTTCCGTGAGGTCGTTTGCTTCCTGTACCTGCCCGGTGACGGCTACTTTGTCGCCAACGTTAACGTCAACGGCTCCGGAATTATCGAAAACCCAAATGCCTTCGGAGGTCATCGGGTCGGCGTCCGCATCCGCGTCTTCTTCCTGGACGAAGAAGCCGCCGAGGCCAACGCCCTGGCCACCCTGGAAGTCGCCGACAACGATGCCTTCTACGGTCAGCGTTTGCCCTACCGCCGGGCTGGCCGTTCCGCTGCCCTGTACCGCACTGATGAGGATGGCGGAAACGGGCTCGTCGTCGAAGACATTAATGGTCGCTCCCGAGCCGAGGGAAAAGATTGCGTCGGACACAGAAGTGAGGGTGATTTCAATGGTTTCGGCCAGTTCGGAGTCTGCGTCGTCCAGTACGTTTACCGCAATCGGGGCGGAAAGCTGGCCGGCAAGAATTTGTACGCTGCCGGAAGGAGCGGTGTAGTCTGCTCCCGCTACGGCCGTTCCGCCGAGGGTGTACGTAATGGTGACGTTACCGGCTGCCGCTTCGGAGAGAGTAACCAGGAAGCCACCGTTGGTGCTGGGCTCGGTCAGGTCGCCGCCGGCGGAGGCACTCACGGAGGGGCCGGGAGGGGTGGTGGAGTAGGTACCGAAGGGAACGATTGCTGCGATGCCGGCTGCGTCTTCACCGATGAGGGCGTCGTTTTGGCCTACGTTCATCCAGTTTCCAGGAACCCAGTCTCCGTCGGGGCCGGTGTTGTCGTTGCGGTAGAGCCAGCTGTCGTTGTAGACGTCGGTCCGAACCTCAATCACGCCTCCGGCCTGGTCGATGATTGTTCCGCCAGACTCCAGGGTGTAGACATCGTCTCCCGTCCCTTGAGCCGCGTCGCCCACTACAATTACGTTGGCGAAGTCTCCGCTGGTGCCAAATACCTGAGCGAACTCGGCTTGGGTGCGGACTGCGTACACGAACTCGTCGGTGTACGTTCCGCTGAGGGTGGCAACGTTGCCACCACTTGCGGTTGGGCTTCCGTTTGAATAGCGGTTGACGGTGTAGGCACTGAGGTCTACCGTGCCACTCACGTAAAGTTCTACTGCCCTTGGTTGGCCACCAGAAAGGGTGCCATCAAGAACACCAGTGAGGATAACTTCCTGCGAAAACGCAGTAAGCGAAAGGCATAGTGCCAAAAACGAAAATAGAAAACGCATAGTATGAAGTTGGTTAGAGCATATTAGTCGGTACTATCGAGAGAAAGTGCTGTCGGGCGGCAAATCTACGGGGAAATTCACTGGCGATTTGTTCCTGCTGGTTACCTAATCGTTAAGCTTTATTTTATCTTATTTATTCACTGATTTTTGTCATTGGCTACCTTTTGCCAACGGGGTGGGCGGCGGTGCGCAGGTGCAGGGAAAGGTAAGGGCATTGCTCCGCCGGCAAGGAGTGGAGGTTGTAAAATCGGAAACAAAGGGTTTTGCTGTAATGTGCTTATTATTAGCACTTTAACTTGAAATTCGTGTTTTGCTATCCGTTTTTAAACGTTTATAAACGTAAGTAAACGTATAAAAGACGACTAATTGCTGGGGCTCGCCGCAATTTGGCCGGAGAACCAACCTTCTCTGCCATGCCCCCAACGCACAATCAAGTCCAACTTACCGGTCGTGCCGGTCACGCCCCTGAGCTTTTCACCATGACCGACGGTACGATGATGGCCCGTCTGCGCTTATACCAGTCTGTCGTTAACCATTCTGGTGAGCGTTCATCCATGTCTTTTTCTGTCGTTGCCTGGGGCGATTTGGCGGAGTCGCTTCACCGCAAGGTTCGCCGGAAAGACCGACTGTTCATTTTCGGTAAGCTGCGCATCCGGACCTGGAAACAGGGCGGGGTTAATCACATCCGGCCAGAAATTCATCTTGAGAGCTACCACCTAATGCAAGGCACCGCACGGTACCCGCCCGAAACTACTGACGAGCTGGAAAATCAGCCCTACGACGCAGTAGGGTAGGCCGGGAAGAAAACAACTCCCCCAACTTATTCAACGTATTCGCCAACTTAACTATACCACCATGAACGAAATTACCCTCATCGGCCAGCTTGCCTTTCCGCCCACCTACCACTGTACCCACAAGGGCCTGGACCTCACTCGCTTCGAGCTAAGGACCGCCTCCGGCGAACGCCAGGAAGCCCACCACTGTACCGCCTGGGGCCCCGCTGCGCTGGACCTTCACGAACACCTGCTGCCCGGAGACCGCCTGCTCATCCGAGGTGAGCTCCGCTACCGCCGCCGTACCAACCGCCTTGGAGGCACGCTGCGCGTGCCGGAGATTTATGTGCGGGGGTATTCTTATTTGGGGCGGGGGGAGGGCCCGGATCAGTCCTGGGACTAACGTTCCAGGCTAATCACGTTTAATCGATACGCGATTGTTAAATTTCTCAAGCTATGAATTCTTATCATTCTACTACTTATCAGATCGTTTTCGGGACGAAGTACCGGAAGGAAAATATGATCAAAAAGAATCGACGCAAGGTGTATCAATACATCTACGGAATATGCCGTAATCATGGGTGTTTCGTCTACCGTATCAATGGGGTGTCGGATCATCTGCACATTGTACTAAGTATACCGCCGAAAGTGGCTGCTTCCGCTTTAATCAAGGATTTGAAGCAGTATTCTTCCCGAATGATCAAAAGGTACAACCTCTTCCCCAACTGGGGGGGCTGGCAAACCGGTTACTTTCTCGGGACTTACGCCGCTTCTGCACGTAAAGGCCTCATCACTTACGTCATCAACCAGGAGATCCATCACGGCGAAGACGAAAACCCCGAAGCAGAATCCTATCAAGAAGAAATGATTCGCTTACTAGAAGAAAATAACATCGAATGGGACGAAAAGTACCTGGAATAGAGAGAACTCCCCGCCCAATCCCGTAGGGATTAAACGTAAGTAACCCAGGACGGAGCAGAGGCGAAGCCTCGGCGTAGTCCTGGGTTACAGACACGGGGTGGTAGTGGTGGAAGCCTCGGCG
>CAYWMW010000035.1:5188-22454 GCA_964458975.1 uncultured Lewinella sp.
TACAGACACGGGGTGGTAGTGGTGGAAGCCTCGGCGCAGTCCTGGGTTACAGACACGGGGTGGTAGTGGTGGAAGCCTCGGCGTAGTCCTGGGTTACAGACACGGGGTGGTAGTGGTGGAAGCCTCGGCGCAGTCCTGGGTTACAGACACGGGGTGGTAGTGGTGGAAGCCTCGGCGCAGTCCTGGGTTACAGACATGAGCAGGAAAGCGTCCTCCCTACTTATCACTACCAACCGCAGAGCCCAGGTACTCCCGGTTCAAGCGGGCAATGTGCTCAACGGAAATCTGCTTCGGGCACTCAGCCTCACAGGCCGTGATGTTAGAGCAGCGGCCGAAGCCTTCGGCATCGTGCTGCTCCACCATACGGAGGGCGCGCTGGCTGGCTTCAACTTCACCCTGCGGCATGAGCGAGAGGTGGCTCACTTTGGCGGAGGTGAAGAGCATCGCCGAAGCATTGGGGCAAGCGGCTACGCAGGCGCCACACCCGATACAGGTGGCGGCATCCATGGCTTCGTTGGCGAGGTCTTTCTCGATGGCGATGGCGTTGCCATCCTGCGCCTGACCGGTGTTAACGGAGATGTAACCGCCAGCCTGGATGATGCGGTCAAAAGCGTCGCGGTTAACCACGAGGTCTTTGATGACGGGGAAGGCCGCCGAGCGCCAGGGCTCGATGGTGATCGTGTCTCCGTCGTTGAAGTGGCGCATGTGGAGCTGGCAGGTAGTAGTACCTTGCTGCGGGCCGTGGGGGTAACCGTTGATGACCAGGCTACAGGTACCACAGATGCCTTCGCGGCAGTCGTGCTCGAAAGCGACGGGCTCCTTTTGCTCATGGATGATCTTTTCGTTGAGAACGTCGAGCATCTCCAGGAAAGACATGTGCGAGGTTACTCCGTCCAGCGTATGCGTGTCGAAGTAGCCTTTGGCGTTTGCACTTTTCTGCCGCCAGATTTTAAGGGTGAGCTTCATGTTATCAGCGCTCATAATTTCTTAGATTTTGATCCTGCTGTTCATCCAACCGTCTTTGCACCTGCGTCCGCGCCCAAAAGTACGGACAGGGTGGAGGAGGCTGGAATCGAGCCGGCGGTGAATTATTTGTACGAACGGGTTTTCAACTCTACGTTTTCGAACTCGAGATCTTCCTTGTGGAGGATGGGCTCGTTGTCGTCCCATTCCCAGGCGGAAACGTAGGTGTACTCATCGTCGCGGCGAAGTGCCTCCCCGTCTTCGGTTTGGTACTCTTCGCGGAAGTGGCCGCCACAACTCTCGTTACGGTCCAGCGCATCTACCATCATGAGTTCGCCCAGTTCGAGGAAGTCAGCTACGCGCAGTGCTTTTTCCAGTTCGGGGTTGTACTCGTCGGCACTACCGGGTACGAATACGTCGCGCCAGAATTCTTCGCGCAGCTCGCGGATGATCTTGCGGCCTTTATTGAGGCCTTCAGCGCTACGGCTCATGCCACAGTATTCCCAAACGGTAAGCCCGAGGCGGCGGTGGAAGCTCTCCACCGATTGCTTGCCCTGAACGGCCATCACTTTCGCTACGCGGTCGGCGACGGCTTTTTCAGCCTCCATGAACTCTTTCCCGTTCGGATCAATGGCCGGCGTACGGATTTCGTCCGCCAGGAAAGTACCGATGGTGTAGGGTAGCACGAAGTAACCATCGGCGAGGCCCTGCATGAGTGCGGAGGCACCAAGGCGGTTCGCACCGTGGTCAGAGAAATTCGCCTCGCCAGCGGCAAAGAGGCCGGGTACGTTGGTCTGCAGGTTGTAATCCACCCACAAGCCGCCCATTGTGTAGTGGACTGCGGGGTAGATCTTCATCGGCATCACGTAGGGGTTCTCTCCGGTGATCTTCTCGTACATCTCGAAGAGGTTGCCGTACTTTTCTGCTACAACCGCCGTGCCGAGCTCGCGGATGCGGGCGGCACTTGGGTTGCTCTCGTTGAGGCTGGTGGCCTGGCTCTTACCGTAGCGCTCAATGGCGGCGGCAAAATCCAGGTAAACGGCAAGGCCGGTCGGGCTCACACCCAAGCCTTCGTCACAGGCGGTCTTGGCGGCCCGGCTGGCAACGTCGCGCGGAACAAGGTTACCGAAGGCCGGGTAGCGGCGCTCCAGGTAGTAGTCGCGGTCTTCTTCAGCAATGTCGAGGCCCGTTTTGGTGCCTTTTTGAATCGCCTGGGCGTCTTCCTTTTTCTTAGGTACCCAAACGCGACCGTCGTTCCGAAGGGATTCGGACATCAGGGTGAGCTTAGACTGGTACTCGCCGGAAACGGGAATACAGGTCGGGTGGATCTGCGTGAAACAAGGGTTGGCCATATAGGCACCTCTTTTCACCGCCCGCCACGCCGCCGAAGCGTTGGAGTTCATCGCGTTGGTAGACAGGTAGAAGACGTTGCCGTAGCCACCGGTACCGAGCACGACGCAGTGGGCAGCGTGCCGTTCAATTTCACCGGTAAGCAGGTTCCGGGCAATGATGCCACGGGCCTTGCCGTCTACCTTAACTACGTCCACCATCTCGTGGCGGTTGTACATCACTACGTTACCGAGGCTGACCTGACGGCTAAGGCTCTGGTAAGCACCGAGCAACAGCTGCTGTCCGGTTTGGCCACGGGCGTAAAACGTCCGGCTCACCTGAACGCCACCGAAAGAGCGGTTGGCCAGCAGGCCACCGTACTCACGGGCGAAAGGAACGCCCTGGGCTACGGCCTGGTCAATGATGTTGACGGATACCTCGGCCAAACGGTGAACGTTGGCTTCGCGGCTGCGGTAATCGCCGCCTTTAATGGTATCGTAGAAAAGACGGTAGATAGAGTCTCCGTCGTTCTGGTAGTTTTTGGCTGCGTTGATGCCACCCTGGGCAGCAATGGAGTGCGCGCGGCGGGGGCTGTCGTGAAAGGTAAACACCTTTACTTTATAACCGAGCTCGCCGAGCGTAGCGGCAGCAGCGCCACCGGCCAGGCCGGTACCGACAACGATCACTTCAATGCGGCGCTTATTGTTCGGCGCCACGAGCGGCATCGAAGAGCGGTACTTGGTCCACTTTTCACCGAGTTCACCGGGTGGGACGTTGGATTGTAATGCCATGATTGTGCTTTGTGAAGATTAATCTTATTGGTTCAGGTACATGAAAATGGGGATGATGGCAAAGCCTGCAGCCAGAAGGACGGATAGCCCACGGCCAACTACGCGCACCAGCGGTGTCCACTTTTTATGGTTAAGGCCAAGCGTCTGAAAAGCAGACTCGAAACCGTGCCAAAGGTGGAAACCGATAAAAATCATGCTCACTACGTAGAAGAGCACGAACCAGATGTTCTGGTAGGTAGTAGCCACCAGGGTGTAGAGGTCCTTTACGGCGTAGTCTACCCCAGCGTAGGTAATATCCGGTACGGTGCCGAGAATTTTCATCTGGGCCCAAAATTGTACCATGTGTACGATGATGAATATCAGGATAACGGTACCAAGCGCGCCCATTCTCAAGGAGGCCTTGCTTCCGCCAGCAACCCGGTTGGCTTTCACCGCGTAGCCCTGGCTGCCACGGGCCTGGCTGTTCTTCCGCCACAGGAAAAGACCCTGAATGGCGTGCAGGAGAATAGAGGCATAAAGACCAAAGCTGGTAGCCTTAATGATGGGGTTGTGCGTCATGAAGTAGGCGTATTCGTTAAACGCCTGGCCTCCGCTTCCGCTGAGAAGTTGCAGATTGCCAACCAAGTGAACAATCATGAAAGAGATCAGAAATAAGCCTGTGAGGGCCATCACTACCTTTTTGCCAATGCTGGAAGTGATGAATCGACCGAACCAAGTATTCATATAATGTAGTTTTTGCTAGAGGTGGCAAACTTAAGTTTAAATACGCAGACAAACGAAAGGGTTCAGAAGGGAAAGCTTTGGCGGCTTTGTTTAGATTGCATCTAAGTAGTGGTGACTCTGCTTCAGTTTGCCGTTTTGCCACTGAAATCAGCGTGTTACAAATTTTCAAAAGACCTTTTTAGTACTGGTTTGGCAAAAGGAAAGTTGGTGAGGCATGACATTTTATGGCGCAGTACGCAGGTGCAAAGAAAGGGTAGGAGCTTGGGGATTTAACCTGAAAGGAAGGGGATGGCTGAGCCCTGGACCCGAAAGTGCGAAACGCCAAGCCGGATTCCTTAGGCATGGAGATCACCCGCCGCCGCCTGGATATGATGAACCGGGGAAAAAACGGTGTATCCGGAATGGAAGTAACGCCCTTACGTTCGGAGGCGGGTACCCCTCTTGGTACTAAGGTTACCCTGTATATCCGCCCTCTAACCAACATTGCACCTGCGGCCCCGCCCACCTAAACCCACCAAAATGTCTACAGCCACGGAATCGCCAGGGGACTACAGCGGTTATCCTCAAAAACGGGGAAGAGCTACCGCTGGCCCGCAGCCGGCGCAAGGCATTCATTGAGCGCTTGGGCAGTAAATAAAGGCCGCTATATCTATTTGATCATCGAGAGGAAGGTGGAGAAGAACCAGTTGCTGTCCACCTTCACCAGTGCATCGAGGGCCGAATCAGCCTTGTGACTGTACAACTTGAGGTCTTTCACTACATGGCGAAAGCCTTCGGCTTCTTCATCGTTGCCCTCTACACCCGTCAGCTCATCAAGGAGCCGCAGCATCGGTTCCAGCTCCCGTTTCTTGCGGGCAATCACGATACTTTTTACCACTTTGGACATGTCCTTCTCGGCAACGAAAAACTCTTTTCGCTCGCCGGGAATAAGCTTCTTGTGTACCAGCGTCCAGTCTACCAGCATCCGCATATTGGTGTTCACGTTGCCACGGCTGATCTGTAGCTGCTCCATCACGTCGTCCGAGCTAAGCGGAACGGTGGACACAAGTAAAAGGGCATGAATCTGAGCCATCGTCCGGGTAATTCCCCAACTGCTGCCTAGTGTTCCCCAAGCCTCGATGAAGCGTTCTTTTCCTTCTTGTAGTTGCATAGCTTTCAGTAAATACTGAAAAAGCTGTAAGGTTCAGTAGGTAGGGCAAAAATTTAGAGAAGGGTGCGATTCTTTCATTGAACTGGTTTAAACTTTTCGTTCGCGACCTTGTCCGAACCCTGATGGCTACTGACTTCGTTGCAAAAATCCTCATTTAGCTACGGCTAAACTCCGGTTTTCGCGCCTAGTCAGTAGCCATCAGGGCTGCGGAACGGCCAGCTCAGAAAAGTTTAAATCAGTTCATTGTGAGCTAACCATTATGATGCCAAAACTGAACCTAAACAGAATACAAAAACCGATCACTCTTATCAAAAGTAATCTTCCGGTAAAGCTCCTGCATCGGCATTTGGTAGCCTACGCTAAACAGGTCAATGGTTCCCTCAAGCCCTCTAACCTCGATGAAAGGTGGATCAAACAGACCCGACTCCGGATCCCGGTTGTAAAGCGTTACGAACGGCCCCGCCTGGCTCACAATCATGTACTGCTTCACGGAAGGTAGGGAGGTATAGAAGTGAAACTTGCCGTCTCGGTCATATGCCTCGGAGCTTTTGGAAGTTACTTCGATGACGAGGACGGGGTTGAGGATAGCACCGGGAACACTTTGAGACTCCTCTACCTTACCGCAAACAGCGAGGGTGTCGGGATAAACGTAACGCCCCTCCTTAGAAATTTCTATTTTTAGTTCGCTAATGAACGCTTGGCAATCTTTGTCTTTATCGATGAAGTTGTTTTCTAGTAACCTGTAGGCATTACCACTGATAACGGTATGCTTCAACGTCCCGCCCGCCATAGCAAAGACCTCCCCGTTATGGTATTCATAGCGAACGCCTTCAGACTGCTCCTGCTCCAGCCATTCAGCTATGCTCAGTTTATCATTTTTGACTTGCGGTTGGCCCATAACAAAGTATTTAATGCTAAGATACATCATAACAACGAAGCACCCCGGCCAACAGTTGCTGACCGGGGTGCTGTTCTTCAGGCTTGCGCCTGAGCCGTTGGGGGTGGGAACGTTTTACATCATGCCGCCCATGCCGCCGGGCATACCGCCACCGTGGCTGTGGCCGCCCATGCCTGCATCGGCTTCCGGCTTGTCGTTGATCACACACTCGGTGGTGAGGACCATACCGGAGATGGATGCCGCGTTTTCAAGCGCAATGCGGGTTACCTTGGTTGGGTCGATGACGCCAGCCTTCTTGAGGTCTTCGTACACATCAGTACGGGCGTTGTAGCCAAAGCTGTGGCCCTTACCGTTGATGACTTTGTCGAGAACGATGGAACCTTCCACACCAGCGTTGTCGGAGATGGTCCGCAGGGGAGCTTCCATGGCTTTGCGGACAATCTGGATGCCGATGGTCTGGTCTTCGTTTTCACCCTTCACATCTTTGAGCGCGGAAATAGCCCGGACGAGGGCAACACCACCACCGGCTACGATGCCTTCCTCAACGGCGGCACGGGTAGCGTGGAGGGCGTCATCAACGCGGTCCTTCTTTTCCTTCATTTCTACCTCAGTGGCAGCTCCTACGTAGAGTACGGCAACACCGCCCGCCAGCTTGGCAAGGCGCTCCTGCAGTTTCTCGCGGTCGTAGTCGCTCGTGGTGGTTTCGATCTGCTGCTTGATCTGGCCGATACGGCCGTTGATCGTCTCTTCAGCGCCAGCACCGTTCACGATGGTGGTGTTGTCTTTATCAACGGTGATCTTCTCGGCGGTACCGAGGAGGTCCATCGTCGTCTGGTCCAGTTTGTAGCCTTTCTCTTCGCTGATGACGGTACCTCCGGTGAGGATGGCGATGTCTTCCAGCATGGCTTTGCGGCGGTCTCCGAAGCCGGGGGCTTTAACGGCAACAACCTTCAGCTGCGCACGCAGGCGGTTCACCACCAGTACGCCGAGGGCCTGGCTCTCGATGTCTTCGGCGATGATGAGCAGCGGACGACCGCTCTGGATCACCTGCTCCAGCACCGGCAGGATGTCCTGCATGTTGCTGATCTTCTTGTCGTGGATGAGGATGTAGGGGTTCTCGTACTCCGTAATCATGCTTTCGGCATCGGTAACGAAGTAGGGGCTCAGGTAGCCGCGGTCAAACTGCATACCCATCACTTCCTCCACGTAGGTGTCGGTGCCCTTGGCTTCTTCAACGGTGATGACGCCATCTTTGGAAACGCGCTTCATCGCGTCGGCGATCAGGGCTCCGATTTCATTGTCGTTGTTAGCGGAGATGGAAGCTACCTGCTCGATCTTGCTGAAGTCGTTGCCGACTACTTCGCTCTGGCCTTTGAGGTGCTCGATGACGAGCTTGGTGGCCTTGTCGATGCCCCGCTTAAGGTCCATCGGGTTGGCACCGGCGGTTACGTTCTTCAGGCCGGCCTGGATCATAGCCTGGGCCAGTACGGTGGCGGTGGTGGTTCCGTCTCCCGCAATGTCTGCGGTCTTGGAAGCTACTTCCTTTACCATCTGGGCGCCCATGTTGGCTACCGCGTCTTCGAGTTCAATTTCTTTGGCAACGGTTACACCATCCTTGGTTACCTGGGGGGCACCGAAGGATTTCTGGATTACTACGTTGCGGCCCTTGGGGCCGAGGGTTACTTTCACCGCGTTGGCGAGAGCGTCTACACCGGCGTGGAGTTTCTCCCGCGCGGTTCTGTCAAAGCTAATTTCCTTAGCCATAGTTGTATAGATTTTAAAGGTTGAAAGGGGGAAGGGAAAAAGGGAACGGAGCAGGACGGACCTTTACTCCTTTGCACTTTAGCCCTTTAAATGACGACGAGGATATCATCCTCCCGCATGATCAGGTAGTCGTTGCCATCGATGGTAACTTCCTGGCCGGCGTACTTACCGTACAGTACGGTATCGCCTACGGAGACGGTCATCGGGTTGTCCTTCTTACCGGGGCCTACGGCGATTACTTCGCCGCGTTGTGGCTTTTCCTTGGCGGTATCGGGGATGATAATGCCGCCGCTCGTCTTTTCTTCGGCGGGGGCGGATTTGATGACGACGCGATCACTGGTCGGCTTCATATTATGGATGTTTTGATCTGAAAATTTGATTTGGGTCTTTGGCTTTCATCGCTTGAAAACCATACGAAACCAGACAGTTTTCTGGTTCCGTGGTCTTAGGGTGCGAAGGTCGTGCCATTCGAGCGCTGACACTAAGTCGGTCAATGTGACATGACATTTTTGGCGCGCCCGCAGGTGCAGGGGAAGTTTTTTGACATCGTTGTACCTTCGCAGTACTGGTCGAAGCTTTCGGAGTTCGGAACTTGCCAGTCGAATGCTTTTTTGCCGCTAAAGTCGTGGATGAACTTATCTTAAGGTGGTTAAATCATTTTCAAATCAGATGTTTACACTGGCTGGGAAGCAAAAAAGTTCGCCTGTCGAGTTTGGAGACCTTGCCTGAATCCTTTCCTTGCACCTGCGACCGCGCCCAAAACACAATCATGACCTACGATGCCCTCATCACCGGAGCCGGAGCCGTTGGCCTGGCGACCGCCCTCAAACTCCAGCAGCGCCGCCCCGACTGGAAGATCATCGTTGTCGATAAAGCCGACCGCGTCGCCGCTCACCAAACCGGCCACAACTCCGGTGTGATCCACTCCGGCGTCTACTACCCACCCGGTGGTACCCGGGCCCGTCTTTGCGTGCAGGGCTACCGCGAGCTGCTGGATTTCTGCGACGAAGAGAACA
Organism: uncultured Lewinella sp.; assembly: GCA_964458975.1. Taxonomy (GTDB): domain Bacteria; phylum Bacteroidota; class Bacteroidia; order Chitinophagales; family Saprospiraceae; genus Neolewinella. The sequence goes on from CAYWMW010000035.1 coordinate 13,823, forward strand.
TCCCTTATAAGCTCACCGGCAAGTTCATCGTCGCCACCAACGAAGCTGAAATCCCCGGCCTCCGGAAAATCCACGAACGCGGCATCGCCAACGGCCTCACCGATTTGCAGTGGATGAGCGGCGAGGAAATGCGCGAACGCAGCCCCCACACCGGAGGCGTCGCCGCCCTCTGGGTGCCGCAGGCGGGCATCATCGGCTACTCCGCCGTAAGCGAAGCCTACCGCGCCCGCATCGAAAGCCGGGGCGGGGTAGTGCAACTCCAAACCGAGGTCCTCGGCTGCCAACAAGAAAACAAGACCTATATACTAGGTACTTCCGCCGGAGAAATCCGCGCCCACCACCTCATCAACTGCGGCGGCCTGCAATCGGACCTGCTGACGAAGATGACCGGCCACCAGCCAGCCGTCCAGATCCTGCCCTTTCGCGGGGAATACTACGAGCTTGGCGCGGCGGCGGCCAGCAAGATCAACCACCTCATCTACCCCGTCCCGGACCCCGCCTTCCCTTTCCTCGGCGTCCACCTCACGCCGATGATCGACGGTAGGGTAGAGGCCGGCCCCAACGCCGTGCTCGCTTTCGCCCGCGAAGGCTATGACAACCGGACGGTCAATCTGCGCGAGCTGGCCAATACGGTCAAATACTCCGGCTTCCAGGCCCTTGCGCGAAAGTATTGGCGCAAAGGCGCTAAAGAGCTGCACCGCAGCTTCAGCAAAAAGGCCTTCCTGGATAGCCTGCTCCCCCTGATGCCCGGCCTTCAACTGTCTGACCTGACTACCGGTGGCGCTGGCGTCCGCGCCATGGCCGTCGGCCCGCAGGGCGAAATGATCGATGATTTCCTGTTCTACAAAGGGGATCGGCTGGTGAACGTCGCCAACGCCCCGAGCCCGGCAGCTACGGCTAGCTTGGCTATTGGTGGGGCGGTGGTGGAAGAGTTGTTGGGCACCAAGCCGGGCGGACGAGGATAGACAGACAAAGGCGTTTAGGATTATTCGGATTTGGAGGATGAAACAGGAGCAATCCTACCTAATCCTCCAAATCCAAATAATCCTAAACCCCTTTTCTTTCCTTGATTTCCCAACTTGATGAAAAACTTCCCCAGTAAATAAATAAGCCCTATCTTTGCGTGCTCAAATCGACAAAACCGGCCGCCCCATACTCTTGGGAGTAAGCCGGTACTTAACTAACCAAGATAATTTGTCATTATGCCAGTACGTCTTCGTCTTCAGCGCCACGGTCGGCGCAAACGCCCGTTTTACCACATTGTAGCCGCCGATGCGCGCGCTCCCCGCGATGGTAAGTTCATCGAGAAACTCGGTACTTACAACCCAATGACCGTACCCGCCACCATCGAGTTGGACCGTATGGCCGCTTACAAATGGATCATGAAAGGTGCTCAGCCTTCTGATACCGTTCGTGCCATTCTCCGCTTCAAAGGTGTAATGTACTTCAAGCACCTCATGCGTGGTGTTGAGAAAGGTGCCCTTAGCCGTGAAGATGCCTCCAAGAAGTTCGAGGAGTGGATCGAAGCTAAAGAAGGTAAGGTAGCTGCCCGCCGTGAGGTAGAGGCTCAGAAAACCGCCAAGTTCCACAAAGATCTGTCCGGTAAAGTTCCTGAAATCAAGGCTCCGGAGCCCGAGCCAGTTGCTGAAACTGCTGCTCCCGCCGCTGAAGGAGAAGCTGAAGCTCCCGCCGAGCCATCCGCTACTTCTGAACTCGACGCCGCAATGGCCGAAGCTAAGGGTGAAACCGAAGCGCCCGCTGAAGAGAAGGAAGCCTAGTCTTTCCCTCTTTCTAGCGTTAAAACAACGTAACGTAAAAGCCCCGCTTGCCTTCTGGTGAGTGGGGCTTTGTTCTTTTGAGCTAGCAGCCACTAGTGGCTTTGCTACTCCGTGTGCGAGTTTGCAAAATGCTCTCCGAGCATGAAGCTTATCATTGGCTCGCGCAACCGGAGGCTGCGTCGTAAACTCGCACACGGAGTGTGCCTCGAACGGGCTCTACTACAACCGCAGCGCACCAACCCCCGCCGCCCAAAGCGCTTTATTATAGCCTTGGATTTCTTCCTTCAGCTGCATCCCGGTAGCCTTATGCTTTGCCCAGGCAGCATCGAGCTCCGCCCGCCGGGCCTTCGAGGCATTGGTGATGCGGGGCAATCCGCTTTCGCTCTGGTTGAGCAGGAAGAGATAGTCTGCGGTGAAACCGTTGACGTAGTTTTCCACGTCGTCGTAAGCCTTGGATTTGCGCTGTACCATGATACCGTCCCAGGCGGAGAGTTGATCAACTAGCATTTTGCCTTTCATCTGGACTTCGTTGGTTTTATCCGCCTTAGGCAGCTTTTTTAGCAGGTTGTTGATCTGCTGCTGGGCGTCGTGTAGCTGGTTAACCATGTCGTGCATTTCGTTCAGGGTTTCGGCCAGTTCGGTCAGGTAAACGTCGGTAGCGCGGTAGGCTTTGGGGCTAACGTTGTAAAGGGGGTGAGGTGCCAGTTTTCCCTTCGTGGTAACCGTTTCGTTTCCTCTTTTGAAGGTGAAGGTATAAGTTGCTGGTGATACTTTATGCCCCCGGTAACCACCCTCAATGTAGACCTGATTTACGCCTTTGCGCCCTTCAGTACGCAGATCCCAGACGAAGCGGTTGAGACCAGGCTTGGCGGAAAGGGTAGGGGGGGTTCCGGGGCCACCGTCCCAGGGCGTAAAGTCAGATGCCTCGGAGCTTAGGGTCCGGATGACTTTGCCTACTGCGTTAGATATTTCCAGGATCAACGGAGACTTCTCTTGATCCTCCGGAAGGTGGTAATAGATCACCATGCCGCTGGCCGGGTTTACCCCACGGGTAGCGCTGGCGCCGTCGCCTGCATTGCCGTCTAATTCACTGCGGCTGGCGGTCAGAATGGTCGGCTCGGGTTGGTAAACGTGCAGGCCGGAAGGTTCGTCTTTCCACTGGCGCAGCAGGCCCAAATCGTCAACGATCCAGAAGCCCCGCCCGGCGGTGGCGACGATGAGGTCATCGTGCTTAACGGCCAGGTCGGTGATGGGCGTAACCGGGAGGTTGAGTTGCAGGGCTTCCCACTTGCCCCCACCGTTCCAGGAGGCGTAGAGGCCGGTTTCGGTTCCGGCGAAGAGGAGGCCTTTCACCTTGTCGTCTTCTCGAATAACGCGGGTGAAGGCTCCGTCCGGAATGCCAGCGCTGATGTTCTTCCAGGTCTTACCGTAGTCTTTGGTAGCGTAGAGCGCTGGCCGGTGGTCGTCAAACTTATAGCGGGTGGTTGCGAGGTAAGCCGTGGCCGGGTCGTGCGGAGAAACTTCGATGGCGTTGATGAGGCATTCTTCCAGTCCGGAGGGAGTAACGTTCTTCCAGGTCTCGCCGTTGTCCTGGGTGAGGTGAACGAGGCCGTCGTCGCTGCCCGTCCAGATGACCCCGGCCTCGTGCGGAGACTCGATGACGTAGCTGATGGTGCCGTAACTCTCCGCTCCAACGGATTCGTTGGTGTACGGCCCGCCGCCTTTGCCTTGCTTTGCGACTTCGTTGCGGGTGAGGTCCGGGGAGACTTCCTCCCAGGTAGTACCGAGGTCTTGGGTGCGGAGCATCACCTGTGCGGCGTGGTACCAGGTGTTGTCGTCGTGCTGGCTGCGGATGATGGGCGCGTTCCAGTTATAGCGGTACTTCATGTCTTTCGCGTCCAGGGCGAGGTACTGGATGGGCGCGGCCATGACGTTGACGGAGGCACCGGTTTCGGTGTCCAACATATCGATGGTACCGAGGTAGCTACCGCCCATCACCAGCCGGGGGTTGTCGGGGTCAAAGGCGAGGAAAGCGCTTTCACCGCCAGCGGAGGCGGTCATCGCTTCCGGGCCGATGCTGCTACCGTTGAGGTTGCGGCTATCGATCCGAACGGAGGTATTGTCCTGCTGCCCGCCGTAGAGCCGGTAGGGGAAATGGTTGTCGACGCTGAGGCGGTAGAACTGAACGGTGGGCATATTATCTTGTCTGCTCCAGGTTTCGCCCCGATTGAAGGAGATGCCCGCGCCGCCGTCGTCGGCCAAAACCATGTTTTTAGGGTTGGCGGGGTTGATCCACAGGTCGTGGTAATCTCCGTGTGGGCCAGACATCACTTCCCAGTTTTTGCCGCCGTCTTTGGAACGGAGCATGGGCGCACTCATTACGTAAACCATGTCTTCGTTGGCCGGGTCGGCGAAGACCTCGGTGTAGTACCAGGCACGTTGGATGAGGCGGTGATCGTCGCTGACGCGGCTCCAGTTCTTGGCACCGTCGGTGGTCACGAACAGGCCGCCGAGCTGCTTTTCGGAGTCGCTTTCGATGACGGCGTAGACCTTGTCCGGGTTGCTCTGGCAGACGGAGAGGCCGATTTTACCGAGCTCTTTCGGCAGCCCGGTTTGGGCTTTGGCCCAGTTTTCGCCGCCGTCGGTGCTTTTGTAAAGTCCGCTGCCGGGGCCTCCGCTGATGACTTTCCAGGGCTTGCGGCCGTAGGTGTTCATGGCGGCGTATAGGATGAGCGGGTTGTTCCGGTCGAGGTCGATCTCGACGCAGCCGCTCAGGTTGTCGGTGAAAAGGGTACGTTTCCAGGTCATGCCGCCGTCGGTAGATTTGTAAACGCCGCGCTCTTCGGACGGGCCGTAGAGTGCGCCCTGCACCCCAACCCATAAGGTGTTCGGGTCGGTGGGGTGAACGCGGATGCGTGAGATGTGGCGGCTATTCTCCAGCCCGATTTTTTTCCAGGTTTTGCCCGCGTCGGTCGATTTGTAGAAACCGTCGCCACTGCTCGTCATCACGCCCCGAACAGCGTGCTCGCCGGTGCCGACGTAGACGATGTTCGGGTCCGTAGGCGCAACGGCGATGGCCCCGATGGAGCCGGTGCCGAAGAAGCCGTCGGAGATATTGGTCCAGTACTGCCCGGCGTCCTCGGTTTTCCAGACGCCACCGCCGGTGTTGCCCATGTAGTAGGTCAGCGGATCACCGATAACGCCGGTTGCTGTGTTGGCGCGGCCACCTCGGAAGGGGCCTACGTGGCGGGCTTTTACGGGGGCGAGGTCTGCGTTCAGGTCGGTGCTCTGAGCGAAGATGAAGGGAGAGAGCAACAGCCCGACGAGGAGGAGGAGGGATCTTTGGAGCATGGGGGGGAGGATGGTTGAGGGGCTAAAGTTACGTTTCGTGCACGTCATTTTGGAATCGCGGATTTTAGCTGATTACGCGGATCTGCACGGATTTTCAGACGTGCTTATCCGCGTTAATCAGTGTAATCAGTTGTAATCCGCAACCCCTAAGTTGGTATATTGCGCCTTCTTTAACCCCTTCCTCCTTTAACTCCTTCCTCCTTTAACCCCTTTTCCCTTTAATCCCTTAACCCCTTTCTCATGTATACCATCGGCTACGACATCGGTTCTTCCTCAGTAAAAGCCGCCCTCGTGGAGGCCAAAACCGGCAAGGTGCTGGCCCGCGTTACCGCTCCGGACACCGAAATGGGTATGGACGCTCCGGAAGCCGGCTGGGCCGAGCAAAATCCGGAAGACTGGTATAAATACGTGGTGCAGGCAACACAAGATATTTTGGCGCGCACGCAGGTGCAAAGTGAGGACATAAAGGCCGTCGGCATCGGCTACCAGATGCACGGGCTCGTGCTGGTGGACGACCAGCACGAAGTCGTCCGCCCCTCCATCATCTGGTGCGACGGCCGCGCCGTCGAAACCGGAGACCGCGCCTTCAAAAGCATCGGTTCTGATACTTGCCTGACGCACTGCCTCAACAGCCCCGGCAATTTCACCGCTGCAAAACTGAAGTGGGTAGCCGACAACGAACCGGAAAACTACGCTAAGGCAAAGTACGCCATGCTCCCCGGAGACTACATCGCTCTGCGCCTCACCGGTGAGGCGACAACGACGGTCACCGGTCTCAGCGAAGGTGTATTCTGGGACTTCAAAGAAGACCAACTCGCCAAACTGGTACTCGACGAAATGGGACTCGACGAAAACAAAATCCCCCGCCGCGTACCCGCCGTTGGTAAGCAAGGCGTACTGACGGACGCCGCCGCAAAAGCCCTCGGCCTCCAGCCCGGAACCGTAGTCGGCTACCGCGCCGGAGACCAACCCAACAACGCCCTGAGCCTGAACGTGCTCAGCCCCGGCGAGGTCGCTGCCACGGGCGGAACCTCCGGCGTCGTCTACGGCGTAACGGACCAACTTTCCGCAGACCCCGGCCAGCGGGTAAACTCTTTCGCCCACGTAAACCACGAGGGTGGGGCGCCGAGGGTTGGCGTGCTGCTCTGCATCAACGGTGCGGGCATCCTTCACCGCTGGGTGAAGAACCTGATCGGTGGTGACGACCTGAGCTACGGAGACATGGAAACGATGGCGGCAAATGTACCGGTGGGCTCCGACGGGCTCCACTTCCTTCCCTTCGGCAACGGCCCGGAGCGGATGCTCGGCAACAAAAACGTGGGTGCGCACCTGCTGGGCCTCGATCTGAACCGCCACGGCAAGGCCCACATCGTTCGTGCCGGGCTGGAGGGTATCGCCTTCGCTTTCGTCTACGGTATGAAGGTGATGAAGGAGCTGGGCGTAGACCTGAGCGCGATTCGTGTCGGGAACGACAACCTGTTCCAGAGCAAGGTCTTCAGCGAGACCATCGCTACCCTCACCGGGGCGACGATTGAGGTACACAATACGACCGGTGCGGTGGGAGCTGCGCTAGCGGCGGGTGTATCCGTCGGTCTGGCGGATGATCTCGGGCAGGCGGTTGGGCGGCAGGAGGTACTGGAGACCGTATCTCCCGGAAACGACAAAGCCTCGCTTCAGGCGGCTTATGACCGGTGGGAAGCGGGGCTTGGGAAGCTGCTTTAGGGGTAGTACACTCGATCACTTCAGATGGTAGGCTGTTAAACCTGACGATGACCTCCCGTAGCCACCTCACCCCAACCCCTCTCCAACACGCTTCGCCCCAGGCTCAGCGGAGAGGGGCTATCCAGAAGAAAACGCTTCGCGTTTTGGTGGTAGAAAACCGTCACGGGTGATCATCGTCAGGTTTAACAGCCTACTTCAGATGGTCTGCAAAAAATTGCGAGTTGATAACCTTCTCAGCCCGGCTTTTAACGAACTGGTTTAAACTTTTCGTTCGCGACCTTGTCCGAACCCTGATGGCTACTGACTTCGTTGCAAAAATCCTCATTTCGCTGCGCGGCTACTACGTGGTAGCTACGGCTAAACTCCGGTTTTCGCGCCTAGTCAGTAGTCATCAGGGCTGCGGAACGGCCAGCTCAGAAAAGTTTAAATCAGTTCAACCTGAAATAAATTAGCAGACCCGCGGGGGAAGCGATCGTTCTCAGATGTTTTACCGTAGCTTTACGAAATGACGAGAAGTAAGTTACTAAGCCTCATTCAAGACGGTATTTTTATCCTCACCGGCGTAGCCGCCGCCGCCTTTGGCCTGGAGAGTTTTTTGTTGCCCAATCATTTTATTGACGGAGGCGTAACGGGGATTTCCCTGCTGATGGTAGAGCTGACCGGCTTACGCCTGTCGGTACTTTTATTTTTGGTGAATATCCCGTTTTTGTTGCTGGCCCGGATTGTCATTGGCCGCCGGTTTGCGATCAGGACCGCCCTGGCCATCACCCTGCTGGCACTGACGATCTTCTTCGTTCACTTCCCGGAGGTGACGCAGGATAAGCTGCTGGTCTCCGTCTTCGGAGGCTTTTTTCTGGGGTGTGGCATCGGCCTGTCGATGCGCGGCGGAAGTGTGCTGGACGGCACGGAGGTACTGGCTATATTTTTGAGCCGTAGGGTAGGGGTAAAAGTGAGCGACTGGGTGATTCTCATCAACCTGTTCATTTTTAGCTTTGCGGCTTATTTGCTTTCCATTGAGCAGGCTTTGTACTCTCTTTTAACGTACATCGTGGCATCAAAGGCGCTTGACTTTGTGATTGATGGGGTAGAAGAATATACGGGGGTAACGATCATTTCCGTCCACAGCAGTGCCATTCGGCGGGCCATTCTTGAGGAGTTGGGCAGCGGCGTAACCCTCTACAAAGGGCGCGGTGGCTACCGGGCAGATGCTGTGGGCGAGGAGATAGAGATCATCTATACCGTGATTACCCGTCTGGAAATCAGCAAGCTCAACCGGATCATCGAAGATATTGACGAGAAGGCGTTTGTGACGATGAGCTCCATCAATGATACCAAGGGGGGAATGATGCGGCGTAAGGCGGTGCATTAGCCTTTGTCGTCCTTTGGGCGCATACGCAGGTGCTGTGTTGCGGATAAGGAGGAAACGGATCAGTTGGCTCAGGTAAGAATACCGCCTTAGCTTTGATCTGTTTGCGAATACGTTCAAAACAGAATAAACCGATGAAATACTTCAGCTTTTGCACTGCCCTGTTCTTCCTGGTCATCGCCTTCGCTTGCTGGCAAGACCCTGCTTCTTCAACCTCCACTGCACCTGCGGCCGCGCCCGAAAAAATGTTCAGCCATACGCCTGGAGCCATAGATGATAAGTTGACCTACATCCCCGGGGAGCGCTTCGGTAAACTCTCTGGTATTACGCTGGAGGGCGACCTCGAATTCTTGTACGGAGAGGAGATCAAGCCCGCCGTAATTGACCTGGGAGAAGGCTTTACGGTTGCTGGCTA
>CAYWMW010000036.1:0-2928 GCA_964458975.1 uncultured Lewinella sp.
TTTTGCCCCCTAGCCCCCAAAGGGGGAACAAAAAGCGACAATTTGGTTTGCGCCCGAATTACACGGAGGTTCCTTGTACCAGCGCTTCAATATCTCGCTGCCGCCGTAAGTGGTGCACCGTTTTGCCCAGCGCCCGTTGCTCGGCAAGCGTCGCCAGAATGCGGGGGCGGCGGGTTGTATTGTAGTTCGCAACGTAGTGCAAAAAGTGAGCATCGAAGCGCTCCCGGCAGCCGGGGGCTGAGCCCGGGCGCACCTTGTCGTAAAAACGAATGGTTCGCCAAATAACGCGCCAGAGGCAGCGCCAGGTCGGTTGGTCCAGGTAGATGATGGTATCCGCCCGTGGCATCCGGATGGGGAAAGTACCGGAGAAATTCCCGTCCATGAGCCAGCTTTCGCGAGCGGCTAGTTTAGCAACGGTAGCCGCCCAGCCTGCCTGCTTTGGTTCTTTCCAGTCGGGCCCGAAGTATTCCTGATCGAGGTGGATGATGGGTAAACCGGTGCGCGCCGCCAGCCGCCGGGCGAGGGTTGATTTCCCGGAGCCGGAGCAGCCGATGATGAGGATGCGTTGCATAATATTTTGAATTGACGGCCCTGAAAGAATCCAGCATAGGCATCAATGCCGCGCACTAAAAGCTAAGCGCTGAATGCTAATCGCTACTCCTCAAGTCGCTTAACCTTATCCCCATCATAAGCCCACTTCAGGTAGAGCGCCCCCCAGGTGAACCCACCGCCGAAGGCCGTGAGGACGAGGTTGTCGCCTTTCTTAAGCTGCGGCTCATAGTCGTGCAGGCAAAGGGGCAGCGTGCCGGCGGTGGTGTTGCCGTAGCGTTCGATGTTTTGCATCACCTTCTCCATCGGGAAGTCCGCCATTTTGCTGACGGTCTGGATGATGCGGATGTTGGCCTGGTGGGGCACCAACCAGTCGAGGGTTTCCGCATCCAGGTTGTTGCGGCCCATCACTTCTTTCACGACGCTGCTCATGCCGGAAACTGCGGCTTTGAAAACGGGCCGTCCGTTCTGGGTAACGAAGTGCTCGCGCGCCATCACGGAGTCTACCGTAGCGGGCTTGCGTGACCCTCCGGCGATGAGGTAAAGGTCTTTCTCTCCGGCTCCGTTGCCGTGGTGCTGGTAGTCGATGATGCCCGCGTCTTCGTCTTCGGTAGGTTCGAGGAGGACGGCACCGCCGCCGTCGCCGAAGATGACGCAGGTTGTCCGGTCCGTATAGTCAATGATGGAGCTCATTTTGTCTGCTCCGACAACGATCACTTTTTTATGCATTCCGCCTTCTACCATCTTCGCGCCTACGGTCAGGGCGTAGAGGAAACCGCTACAGGCGGCGTTGAGGTCGAAGCCGAAGGCGTTCACCATCCCCGTTTTATAGGTTGCGATGTTCGCGGTATCGGGGAAGATGGCGTCTCCGGTTACCGTTGCGCAGATGACGAGATCGATGTCTTCCGGGTTGGTGTCTGTTTTCTTCAACAGGCCCTTTAAGGCTTCGACCACCATGACCGATGTGCCCTGGTTTTCCCCTTTGAGGATGTGCCGGGTTTTGATCCCCGTGCGGGAGGTGATCCACTCATCGTTGGTATCAACGATGGTGGAGAGCTCTTCGTTCGTCAGTACGTAGTCCGGCACGTAGCCGTGAACACCGGTAATGGCAGCGCGAATTTTAGACATAGAAGGAGGTGGTTCGGTTAGGGCGCGCAAGATAGCAAGGATACATTTGTCGTAACAATCAATCTTCAGCACCAAAACCGATGGCTAAAAGCGCCCTTAAGCTGGTAATTGCTCTACGTTCATCATCTTCCAGACCAGCTCTTTCAGGAGTTCGTTTTCCTGCTTGCCCGCCAGGTTACTCTCTACACCCTTGCTTTTCAGGTCATATTCTCGTAGTAGAGAGAACACGCGAGTGATGCCGTGAGCGGAATAGTTGCGGGCGCTCTTCTCGTAGTCTTGCAGGAAAAAGTCGAAGCGGAGGCCCAGTGCTTTCATGATGTCCTGTTTGGAGGCGCGCTTGCGGTGAAGCTCTTTCAGCCGGAAGACCTTGCTGAAATAGTTGTAAAGGCTTCCCATAACCATCGGCAGCGGGCCTGCTTTGGGGTTGGCCTTGAAGTAGTTGACGATTCGGGTGGCTTTAACTACATCGTTATGGCCGATGGCTTTCTGTAGCTCAAAAACATTATAATCCTTACTCACCCCCACCTGGTCTTCCACAATTTTTGCGGTGATCTTTGTGCCCTGGGGCAGGTTGATGATGAGCTTGTCCAGTTCGTTGCTGATCTTGCCCAGGCTTGTGCCCAGAAACTCGCCCAGCAGGTTGGAAGCCTCGGGTTCAATGCTGTACTTCTTGCCCTTCAGGTAGGTACTGATCCAGCCCGGGATTTTGTTGTCGTAGAGCGATTTTGCTTCAAAGACGACACCGTTTTTCTTCAGGTTCTTGGCCAGGGCGGTGTTGCCGTTTAGTTTTTTGTGCTTGTGGCAAATGACGAGTACCGTCGTCGGTGAGGGCTTTTCGGCGTAAGCAGCCAGCTGCTTCAAACTCCGCATATCCTGGGCTTCGCGGAGGATGACGAGCTGGCGTTCGGCCATCATTGGGAAGCGACGGGCGGCGTCAATCACCTGAAGGTACTCGGTGTCTTTGCCGTAAACGATGGTCTGGTTGAAGGCGCGTTCGTGTTCCTGCAGGGCGTTGGCCTCTACGGCTGCTTCCAGCTGATCGATGAACCAGGGCTCATCCCCGTGGAAGAGGTAGAGGGGGGAGAAGTCTTTGCCTTTGATGGCTTTCATTAGGGGGGTGAAGTCCATGGGGGTAAAGGTACGCCTGTTTTGGTGTTTTGGTTGGCTGGATGAGTTGTCGTAATGTAGCGATGGGCTGATCTTAGCCTTCGGAATTGAGCACCCCCTGCACATAGCGATGGGCTGATCTCA
>CAYWMW010000036.1:3028-7165 GCA_964458975.1 uncultured Lewinella sp.
GCCTTCGGAATTGAGCACCTCCTGCACATAGCGATGGGCTGATCTCAGCCTTCGGAATTGAGCACCTCCTGCACATAGCGATGGGCTGATCTCAGCCTTCGGCTTCGATCAACCCATCGCTAAAAGACGTACCCTTTCAGGGCACTGGCTGTCTGTATGTGCGGCTTACTTACGGAAGTACCCTCCGAGCATTTTGGCGCCCATACCGAGGATGTCGTCCATCACCTGCCCGTCGCCATCGCTGTCGAGGAGGCTTCCGGCGAGGCCGAGGTCCGGGGCGTGCTGCCGGGGGTTGCTTTGCCCTTTGGTCACCATATCAATGAGTGCTCCGCCGAGGCCACCGGCATCGGTATTGGTCTGGCGTTTGGTTTTACCTAGCATTCCCATCAGGATGGGGGCGAGGGTCGCCATGAGGGGCAGTACTTTGCCCATGCTGAGGCCACTCGTTTGGCTGATTTGCTCCGCCGCTTCGGTTTTTTGGCTGCCGAGGACGTGGTCCAGAATGCCACCACCGTTGAGGGTTTTGCGGAACTGCGGTGGAATTTTATCGTGCCCCGGGGTTTCGGTTCCGCCGAGGAGACCGCCGAGGAGGTCGCCGAGGCCACCGCCGTCGTTGCCTTTTGTTGCGCTCATGAGACCGCCGAGGAGGTCGCCGATGCCGCCGCCGCCCTGGGGCTGTTGCTTACCGCCGCTAAGTACGCTGCCGAGGAGGCCACCGAGGCCGCCGCCCTGGGGCTTCTGCTGACCGCCGCTAAGGACACCACCAAGCAGGCTGCCAAGTAGGCCACCGCCGGCGTTGCCGCCACCACGGCCAGTTGCCATGCCGGTAACGAGGTCCATCAGGCCCCCGCCCGTGGGCATGCCCTGGCCGGGCGCTTCGCGCCCGCCTTTCATGAGGCCACCGATGATGTCCAGGATGCTACCGTCGTGGTCCCGGTCCAGGGCATTCGCCAGCGCGGAAGCACCGTCTGGGGTGGAAGCGTTGCGCGCCAGTGCGCCCATCATGGTACTGATGGCGGCGCTTGTTGCTTTCGTTGTTTGGGTACGGTCGGCGCCGGTCTGCTGGGTAAGCACGTCCATGAGGCCACCGTTGAGCTGCTCTTTGAGCTGCTGCTGAAGTAGTTGTGAAAAATCCATGTCCGTAAGATATGACACAAAAGTCAAAAGCGGCAAACGAAACTAATTCCGTTTGCCGCGCAAAGATTCAAACTACTCTATATCGGTTTCGGAATTCTAGTTCCGGTAAGGTGTTTTTGAAGCCTTGGGCTTCGGATATGTCTTTTCGTGAGACTTTTTTACAACGGAAGGAAAATTCTAATAATTGCGGGGCAAACGTTAAGGTTATTGGTTTTAACATTAAAGCTTTAGCGTGAAGGCCAACAAGTAGAAGGGCGCGGCCGCAGGATGCAAAGAACGGTTTTGGGGCTGGAAGGACAAACCGAACAACCCTTACCTTGCAGCCTGCAAACGAAGTCTTGCGCCTTAAGGACCAAGGCCCCTTAACTTTCTCTGCATCCTGCGGCCGCGCCCTGAATATCTTGCTCTCTATGCCAAACGACACGTCCATCTCCATCAATAAATTCATCGCCGGAACGGGCATGTGCTCCCGCCGGGAAGCAGATAAACTGCTGGATGCCGGCCGGGTAAAACTCAACGGAGTAACCGCAAAAAAAGGCAACCGCGTAGAAGACGGCGACGAGGTAGTTGTGGACGGAAAAACACTCACCACCAAGCCCGCCGCCGTCTACCTAGCCCTCCACAAGCCCCCCGGCATCACCTGCACCACCGACCGGCGGGAAAAGACGAACATCATCGATTTCATCAACTACCCCGAGCGCATCTTCCCCATCGGCCGGCTGGACAAACCCTCGACGGGGCTAATTTTGCTGACCAATGACGGCGACATCGTCAATAAAATCCTCCGGGTAGAAAACGCCCACGATAAGGAATACATCGTCACCGTCAACAAGCCCATCAACCGCGAATTCACCAAGCGGATGGCCGGCGGGCTGCCCATTCTGGATCAGGTAACCAAGCGTTGCGAAGTCGAAAAACTGGGCAAGCACAAATTCCGCATCATCCTCACCCAGGGCCTCAACCGCCAGATCCGGCGGATGTGCGAATACCTCGGCTTTGAAGTCCAGACGCTGAAGCGCATCCGGATCATGAACGTGCGGTTAGAGAAACTACCGGTGGGGGAGTGGCGGGAGCTGCGGGAGGACGAGTTGGAGGTTTTGTTGGCGAATACGGAGGGGTGAATCATTCAGGTAGCCGAAAAACAGCGTCGCAGCTTCCGTAAATTTCACCAAATTCCCAGTAGTCAAGGCGCTCGCCCCAAGACATCACCCCACTCAGGCTCGTAGAATCTTCACGTACTCCTTGGAAGATGAAGGAGGGAAGAAAAGCTAAAGTATCGTAACTGAAGTAGTTATCTATTGACAGTTCAAAAATAATACTATCCTTTCCTGCTTCCAGACTTTTACGGAGATAAGATCTTGGAGTAATTTCATTGCCATTAATATTTCTTCTAGGCTGAATAAAAAACATGCCAAATCTTTCATAAGACTCTCCCGATAACTCAACTCTGTGTTTAAAATCATTAGTTAGCTTAATAGCCATACCTCCCGGGCACCCGGCTAGGGGAGAATACATGAATCCGCTATCTATTGATGTTATGCAATCTTCAGCACCAAACTGGAAATCGGATTCACAAATACAGTCATCAGCAATGCGAACGAAGCCGTCGGGGCATTCGTTTATCGATCCACCGCCACTGCCATCATCGTCATCGTCTCCGAATATTCCCCCTTGATTACTTTGTGGACAGCCGATGAATAGCACCGGGAGGATAAATAGGAATGTTAGTTTACTTAGAAATTTCATAAGGCGAATGTTTGGGTTCGTTTTGATAAATTTTTCTGGTACAACGTAAATTACGCTGTCTCTTTTTCCACCCATCAAACGATGATTGGAAAAAGAGACAGTATAATTTATTTCCGGAGAATACTATCGGTTAAAATACTTATAAGATTTCATTACCTCGCCTTCGCGCGTAAGCAAGTTTACAGACAAGATGTACACACCGCTTGGCAAGTTTTGAGGTGAGCTACTGATCTTCTCAAAAACACCATTATATATCTCCTGCGCCGAGACATCTTTTCGTAACAAGCCAGAAAAAGTACTTAATGACGCCTGACCAAGTACCCGCCCGGTTATGTCGTAAATACTAACTTGAGACGCTTTAATAAAATTGTCTTCCTGCTGGCTGGCCAAGGCGAACATGTCCGTAATATGCTCAAGCCTGAAAGAAGAAAGTGGAGGTACTGCATGACTTCCCCAATCTTTACTTGGAGCCCCTCCTCCGTTATCGATTATTCCGGGTGGCAATGGCCCGACTACGCCACCAACAGTATCTATAACTGCTAACTTGCAGAAATCCCGATCAGTACGAGAAGTACTGGTATATGTTCCATAGTCTGATTCTACGGTATAATCTCCTCTGCCATTTATTGCAAACCGGTATAAAGAAGAACCAGAGTTGGAATTGAAAGCTCGTGCTACTTTACTTCTCAGTTCTATCTGATCGCTGGCAGGAGCCAAAGGCAGCGTTGGAGTATACGATGGAAGATTTACCTGCGGAGGCCGGGGAGCTTCGATCGTTCTGTTCCAAAAGTAGGCATAGTTAGTAGCCGTACAGCAATCCTCGACTTCGCCACCAGAATTTTTGCCACTCGGGAACTCGGCCGTGATGTAAAAGTCAGAACTGATAACAACCTCACTTTCCCAGGAGCGAGTACCCCGGTTAACCATTCGCGCACCACTGCTTATTCCCCAAAACAGGGTACGGTTCGGGTATAGTTTCAGGAATTTTGTGGTAGACTGAGGAATAACAGCCCCCGGAGTAACTTGCACTTCAGCATTACAGTTGTCCGTAGCAGGTAACGGAGCGTCAAGTTCTTCAATAAACGAACCTAGTTGCGTTAGGGTCTGGTTCACCAAAACTGCACGTAGGTTGTTTACATTCATACTGCTACTGAGGTTGTCGTTGGTAAAAGAGAAAATCAGACCAGCGAAAGCTGCTACTGCAGTAGCACCACTTCCTATCCAATCCCGGTTAGCATCTGCATTACAGGAACT
>CAYWMW010000036.1:7265-22421 GCA_964458975.1 uncultured Lewinella sp.
CTGCAGTAGCACCACTTCCTATCCAATCCCGGTTAGCATCTGCATTACAGGAACTTTCACTTCTGTTTACAGCAGAGCCTACAACTTCAACCACTATAGGTGCAGATTCTTCTCTAATCTCTCTTGGCTCCTGAATGTAGAACGCAATACCAAGGTCTTCACCAATCGCCAGTGCTCTTCTCGTCCCAGAAGTATTGTGCCGAAAAGCCCTGGTGTGTACACGGCTTTCATAGAACCAGCTAAGTTCAACGTCTTTCTCACACGCGCAGTCGGGTATCTCCTGTGCACCACCGTTACAAAATAACGTTACTACCTGGGTAATAGATTGGCTTAAATCAGGACGCAAGGTATCTGTTGGTAAACTTTCTCCCGATGCACCACTAGAATTGATGATGCCGCCAAACGCTTCGTTACGGTTACGTTTATAGCCATCACTATAGGAAAACATCAACTTGGCGGGGCCTGCTCCTTTGACGTAGTATTCTAGTTCTGGAATTATCGGGAAATTAGGGGTAGACGATGAGGGATCGCTTGCGATGACGTGCGCGATGAGTTCGTCATAAATTATACCATCATTGATAGCGTTACGAATATCTCCCGGCTCAAGTTCAAATTCAGGTAGTACCGTCAATCTTTCACAAGAGCATTTACTCTTAGCCCTCTTCAGGTTGGTCTCCGCAACTTCTTTTGCAGACGAAACGAAAATGGCATCAATACTGGCCTCTTCGTTTCCTTTCAGTACGTATCGTTGAAGAAAAGATGCTTTTTCAACCCTTGAAAACCTTGAGTTCATGACGTGGTTAACAATTGAGCCGAGTGACATCTCATTTTCCCTTACAAGCTGCTTCAGATGCCTGTGTAAAGGCATAGATATCGGTAATAACTCATCTTCGTAGTACGAAGTTTCAACCCTACCAATAGATTTAGCTTGCCCCCTATTATTAAGGTAAAACAACTTTAAGCTCAAATTATCTGGCAGGTTGTCGATCACAAAATGATCCTTTTCGTCGTACTTACCCTCGTACAGTCCACCTTTGCCGTCTATGGCAAATATTTTTTCAGGTAAGCGAGTTTGCCAGGTCCTCTTCACCTCTACATATACAATATTTCCGTCATCTAAACTAACTATATGGGCTCCGCCAAAAAGCACTTCGGAGGCACTCAAATTTACTGCGCAACACAGAAGAAGCAACAATAATATTAAATTCGTTCTACATGCAAACATAATAAGGCTTTTAGAGTGAAGGACATACTTCATTTTGATGCATGTCACTGATAATACCCTAAAGTTAGATATTAAAAAATATGCGATCCCCGAAATTCCCCGAAATTCCCCGAAAAATAATGCAATAGAGGAAAATCAAAAACTAAAAGCAAGTTTTTTCACCCCAACACCTCCAAAAACTCTCCCTCCGTCATCACCTTCACCGTACCCAGCGCCTCCGCCTTTTTTAGCTTGGAGCCCGGCTTTTCACCAACGACCAGGATGTCCAGCTTGCCCGACACGGCACTAACGATTCTTGCACCTGCGTTCTTCGCCTTCTCCTGTGCCTCCTTGCGCGACATCTGCTGCAACGAACCGGTAAACAGCATACTCTTGCCCACAAACGGGCCTTCGGTTACTTCGGCGCGGGGGCGGTCTTCCTCCGTTGGGCGGACGTTGACGCCGAGCTCCTCCAGGTCCTTAATCATCTGGACGTTGGCCGGGTTGGCGAACCATTCCGTCACGTTCTTCGCCACCGTCGGGCCGATGTCTTTGATGTTCGTGAACTGCTCCTCCGTCCAGTCCGCAAGGTCGAGGGCGTGCTCGATATTTTGGGCAACGAGCTGCGTCGCCTTCTTACCGAAGTGGTGGATGCTGAAGCCGTAGAGGAAACGCCAGAGCGGCTGTTTTTTTGCCTTCTCGATGGCCCGTTCAAGGTTGTCGGCGGATTTATTGCCGAAGCCTTCCAGCACCGAAATCCAGTCGTAGGGCAGCCGGTAAACATCGACAATTGTATTGAGCCAACCTTTGGCGTGGAACAACTCGACGTAGCGTTTGCCCATCCCGTCGATATCCATCGCCGCCTTGGAGACGTGGAAGATGATGCGGGCCAGGTCTTGCTTACCGCACACGCAGTTGGGGCAACGCCAGGCGGCTTCGCCCTCTTCCCGGATCAGTTGCACGGGCGTATCGGTCTGGTTGATCGGGCATGCTTTGGGCCAGACGATGGGCGTTTCCGTGCCGTCGCGGAGGTCCGCCAGCGGTTTTACGATGTAGGGGATCACGTCGCCAGCGCGTTCCAGCAAAACCTTATCGCCAAGGCGGAGGTCTTTATCGCGGATGAAGTCTTCGTTGTGGAGGCTGACGCTGGAGATCGTTACGCCGGCTAGTTGCACCGGGGCGGTTTTGGCTACGGGCGTGATGGTTCCAATTTTGCCGACCTGGTACTCTACGTCTTCGAGCGTGGTGGTGGCCTGCTTGGCGGCAAACTTATAGGCAATCGCCCAGCGCGGGTGGTGGCTGGTGTAGCCGGCGCGCTCCTGCAACACCAAGTCGTCTACCTTCACGACCATGCCGTCGATTTCGTAGGCGTAGCCCTCGCGTTGAGCTTCCCACTTAGCGCAGAAATCGTAGACGCCGGAGATGTCTTTGGTGCGGGTCCGCTCAAAGTCGGCGGCAGGCACTTTGAAGCCGAGATCGGTCAGCACGTCCATCGCCTTGGAGTGGGTTTCCAGCGGTTGGATGGCGTCGTTGCCGTTTTTATCCACGCCGTAGCCGAAGCTGTAGATGAAGGCTTCCAGGTTCTTATCTACTACTTCTTTGGGGCTCTTCATGCGCATGCCGCCGGTGGCGGTGTTGCGGGGGTTGGCATACAGCGTCATCCCGGCTTCGGCGCGGAGTTTGTTCATCTCCTCGAAGCGGTCTTTGCGGATGATGACTTCGCCACGGATCTCGACCTTGTGCAAGCCGTACTTGCTAAATTCAGCCGTGAGGGGGATGGAGCGGATGACGCGGGCGTTGTGGGTCATCTCTTCACCGAGTACGCCGTTGCCGCGCGTTGCGGCCCGCACGAGCTGGTCGTTTTCGTAGACCAGCACGATGGTGCCGCCGTCGTATTTTGGCTCTACGGCGTAGGCCAACGGAGCGGCTTCGTCCATGTTGAGCATCCGTTTCACCTGCTTGTCAAATTCCGCCAAATCTTCCGCATTATAACTGTTCCCGAGGGAGAGCATCGGCACGAGGTGGGGCACGCTGACGGAGTCTCCCGTCAGGTCAGAGCCGACGCGCTGCGTTGGGCTGTCTGGCGTCACCAGGCCGGGGTTGGCGGCTTCCAGAGCTTCCAGTTTTTTGTAGAGGGTGTCGTACTCGAAATCACTCAGCACGGGGTCGTCCTGCACGTAGTAGCGCCACTCGTGGTAGCGGAGTAGTTGTTTGAGCTCTTCGGCTTGTGCCTGGGGGGAGGTGTTCACCTCACCGTTTAAATAGGCTTTGGAGCGTGCGTAGTTTTCGGCGGGTGTTGGCATTACGCGAAGGTAAAGCGGAGTTGCCGGGGGTGCAAGGGCACGCAGCACATTAGGGCGGCGGCGCGCAGGTGCAGGGAAAGGTTAAGAACACAGTCTCCACCCGGACAACCGATAACCGACAACCGAAAAAAAAGGATGGCCGAGCCCTCTCGTGCCCGACCATCTTCATAACCTACTTCAAAATAGGTCTTTAGCAAAGTGCTGTTCAATGTGTTTAAACTTGGCTATGCAGCCTCTGTAAACAAAGCTCTTATTGTAGACTAATTTTGTGGGTGAATACGGCGTTGGTTTGGGTTACGCGGAGGAGGTATAGGCCTTTCCTGGTACCAAGAGGGAGCCCCAGAGCAGAAGTGCCTGTTCGTAGATTTTTATACTGCTGAAGACTGCGGCCCTGAACATCGAACAGCTCGCCTACGATGGGTTCGTCTTCGTTCCAAAGGCCTTTCAGTTGGATGGAAAGCTGATCGCTTTCCGTACTGATTGGATTAGGAAAAACACTTACCCCACGGTTACCGTTATCGTTGATCGTTACAATCACGATTCCAGAGTGCTCGGAGGAGCCGTCACGGTCCACCATTTTTAGCCGGTAAAAATTTTCGACGTTTAAATCACCATTATCAAGGAAATCATACGCAATACGCTCCGTGGAATTACCGGCAGCTTCTACGCGTCCGATACGTTCCCAGTCGATTCCGTTTCCGCTGTATTCCACTTCATAGTGAGACACTTCCTCCTCCTGGCTGGAAACCCATTCAAGCTGAACAGCTTTACTGCTGTTAACCGTATAACCACTGAAGGATTCTAGGGTGACGGGAAAAGGAGCGTAAACGTCGCTCAAGGCGGTATTTACAACAGAGCAAAAGTCTCCGCCCGATGCGTCAGGCTGAAATGATGGACTCCCGTTGCTAGGGAAAGTATAAGTACCTGGTATTTCATAGAAAGAGCCGTTTGTTTGCACTACGAGGGTGAGCTGCTCTCCGGGGTTAGCGCCCCAGCCGTTAGCGCAGGCGCCTCCTCCCTGGTCTTCATAGATGGTCAGGTTCAATAAGGATTGGTGATTGGCTGGGTCACTTCCGAGGCACCCTTCTCCGACGCTAATCCTGTTCCTACCAACGATGAAACCATCACTATCGATCGCGACGACGAAGTCCCCAGCGACGAGGTTGGCACCCTCGAAGGTTACAATCGTAAAAAGCTCAGAGCTTGGGTTGGAAGAAGGAAAGTCAAAGTTGCTGCAGGGGTACTCAAATTGTGATGGTTGCGCGTAAAGCGGCGTTGCGATGCCAACGAGCAACAGAATAATAAATAAGGTAACGTTCTTCATTTTATTGTTTTTTTATTTGAAGTGGTAATTTATTTGTCGATTTTTGGAGCTAAAATTTTTAAAAAATTGGTTCAAGGTGAAAAACAAGCGTTTGCGAGCGGTTCGGCTCGTAAACACTTGTTTTTTATTGTCATCAGTTATAGTTTCACCCCGCCCTGTTCTTTCGGTGGGCCTGCAGCGAGAGGAGCGCAGCGCCCTTGAAGCTCAAGGCGGGGCGAATCTATTCGTCCTGCTTACCGCTTAATCACGCGCTGGGTAGCTTGAGAGAGCATTACACCATCGCTGGTAAATACTACGTGGTAGATACCGGCGGGCAGTTCGCTGATACCCATCCAGTCAATGCTGGTAGTACCGGCAGGAACCTTCTGGTTGCTCATCAGCGTGGTTACAACACGGCCCTGAATGTCCATGGCTACTACCTGGAGATTCATCTCCTCAGTGGTAATAATGGAAACAGTAGCCTGTTGGCCCGCAGGGTTCGGGAACACGGATGTGGTCAGTTCGGGAGCACTTACCGAAGTTTCGGTTTCGCCGAAGTTCAGGTCAATGCGCTGCCCGCCAAATTCTCCACGGAAGACGACATCACTGTTAATGACTTGGTCTCCGTAGCGGAAGCTGACGGCTTCATCAAGATCAAAAGCACCGACAATGGAGCCGTCCGGGCGCTCTACTTTTCCGTAAAGTGGCGTTGCGGCAAAGGTTCCGTCGGGGTTCGTGATGATCGTTCCAACTACGTTTCCGCTGGCATCAAGAATTTCCACGGGAGCGTCGAGGTCGACGCCTTCTACCGTACCGAAGACGAAGTCGTAAGACTCAGACTCGGTCTCACGCGCCTCGCCATCTACTACAGCGTTCGTGACGACGGAGTAGCCAATACCGTTGTAGAAGTTCTTAAGACTCTGGGCGAATACGGGTCGGTTCGGGACGTAGCTCTGGGTCAGGCGATTATCCGGTGCAGGTAAGTTGGCGAGGTTACGACCGAAGGTGCGCGCCACTACTAGCTCACCAGCACTTTCCATATCACTGAGGCGATCATCAGACGAAGTACTACCCGGGCCGCTGTGGCCAACGTAGTTTATTCCGTCGTCCAGCGGGCGCTGGTAGCTTGGAGATAACGGCAAGCCGCTAACCGTCATGGTCTGCGCCTGGTCTACAACAACGACGTAGCCGTAGTCGTCCTTCACCGTCTTAAGCGAGTTAGCGAACGGAGGCCGGCTAGGCTCGTACAGTTTTGCAGCGCCTCCCTCAAAGGTCGATACGCTCTGAAGCCCTTGTACACCGCTGAACACCATGTTCATGTTGCGGTCACTGAACTCCACGTCGAAGCTGATGAAGTTGGTGCCTCGCTCCAGTTGGATCACATCCTGAACGAGGTCAGGATTCAGAGACACTGTCTTGGTAATCGTAGCGATTCCGTCAGCACTGACGGTACAGCCCCCGGCTACCATCAGGGTTACTTCGTAGCTGTCTTCAGTTCCGGGGAAGGTGAAGGTTGGGTTAGGATCGTTACTGATGATTACATCATCAGTGCCATCGTTGTACATCCACTGGTACCCTTCGATGCTACCTCCTGCTGCTTCCGTAAAGGCTACCGTACGGGTACCTTCTTCGAGTTCGAAGGTGTAATCGGAGAACGTCTGGTCTACCGGAGATACTTCCACTGTACTCGTGGTAGAACAACCAAGTGCGTTGGTTTCCGTCACGGAAAGCGTAACCGGCCCTGCTCCTGCGCTGAACACGATGTCTACACTGGCGGTAGTGTTGTCGGGGATGAATGTTCCCGCTGTGGGGTCAGACAGGCTCCACTCGTAGGTACTTCCATCCGTGTTCGCCACATCGTAGAAACTAGTAGTGCCTGTACAAGGGGCGGAAGGGCCTTCAATTTCCATTACCTCGGGTGGGTTACCAACACTTACTACGCGGGTTCCCATGGCCACGCAGCCAAGGTCGTCGGTTACCATCACGAGGATGGTGGCGTTGCCTTCTCCGGTACCATCCACGGAAACCTCTCCGCCAGAGGCAGAAGCTACCAGGGTGATTTCTACGCCGTCATCAGCGTCAATCACATCGTACTCGTAAGTAGGTGTTCCGGTGCCGTTGAAAGAAGTGTTCAACTGAATCGGCATTCCCGCACAAATAGCTGAGGTGCCATCGGCAAGGCTTAGCGTAGCTTCACGTGGTGCGAGTACCTGTACGCGGAGAACAAAGGAGTTACCTTCGCAAACCTCTCCAGTTCCGTCCGTAGCGTTGGCAATGGTGATGTCGTAGAAGATGTCTACGGGGCCATTGTCGATGAAGTTCACCAGGCTATCCCGGATTACCCCGTCGTTGAAAGTCAATGCTTCGCCGTTAAACCCGTTAGAGGCTTCTCCGTTGGGGCCGAAGAAGTTGTATCGACCAGCTGCGGCAAACCCTTCGGTGTCGAAGTCTTCACCACGATCATAAGCGGCCAGGGTACCGTTTTGCCCGTCAAGGGAGCGGCGCTCGAAGCTGATTACATCTCCGACACCGTTGGCGGTGAGTTCCTCGATGATGTCGATCTCAAAGATGTTGTTGGAACAAACCTTAATCAGGGTATTGGCAACGACTGCCTCGGGCTTGATGACCACAACAATCGTTTCCTCCTCACCGGCACAGCTGCCATCTTCCTCGGAAGATACCGGGCTGATGGTGTAAGTAACCGTCACGTTTTCGGAGGTAGTGTTGAAGAAGGCATCAGCGGCAATGAGTAGCCAGTCGCCTTCATCACCTACCATTGCGTTATCGCTTTCGCCGTCTTCGTTCAGTACGGGACCGAAGTTCTCACTGAAGTCTTCGCTGTACGCTACGTCAACCAGGGTAAATATCACATCGGAGAGAGGCTCTCCGGAGCTGATATTACCGGTATCGAAGTTGTCCGTTCTGATGATGCAGGCAGTTTCGTCTCCACTGCAAGCCATGGTCATTTGCTCGGCCGTGATGACCGGCTCAGGGTTCACGGTCACCGTGAGGGTAAAGTCGTTACCCTGGCAGTCTTCCTCACCGTCAGTACCGAAGGGCGTTACGGTGTATACGATGGTATAGACGTCGTCACTGAAGTTGTCAAATACATCCGTTACGTTCGCGTCGGAGGCTACCGTACGGTCCAGGCCACTAACGTCTACATCGTCGGAGGCTACCGTGTAGGAGAAGGTAGCATCTTCCACACCGTTTGTGATGGCTGCGTCCAGATCGTAATCCAGGGCTACGCCACTGCAGGTCATGGTCATCACGTCTTCCGTCTTCGGATTCGGATTGATGACGATGGTGATGTTGTCGGTGATGCCGACGCACTCGTCGCTGTCGAGGGTTGCCCCTTCTGGTCCGTCCGTTTCGTTGTAGTACGTTACGGCGAGTTCGATGGTTACCTGGTTACCGGAGATCATGTTGTACTCGCGGCTGAACTGCGCTTCGAAGTCTCCGATCGGCAGGGCAACGGTACCGCTCTGGCCGAGGCTGAAGAAGTCGATGTCTTCGCTGATGGAGAAGTCTACGGAGACGTAATCTTCACCGACGAGGGGGTGGGCATCGTTGGTGTCACTAGCCGCTACATCTACACGCTCGTTGGCGCAAATCTGGAACTCGGCGGAGACACCTTCGCTTACGGTGGTTACCTCACCTTCAATGGTAACGGTCACTTCGCCAGCAGGTACTTCCTCTACCATTACGGTGGTCATACTCAGCGGGTCACTGGTGTTAGAACAGTCCGTAGCCTGGTTGGTAACGGAAGTCAGCTCAAAGGAGGTTGTAACTGTAAGGTCGTCGGAAGTAAAGAGCGTTGCCTTTCCATCTTCGTCTACGGCGATGTCTTCGTAGGTTACTCCGTCCACAACGAAGGTGAAGAGATCACCTGCATCAGACGTGGTATTTACGAGGGTTACGATCACGTCTACGGTTTCACCGTTGCAGATCGGGCCTGCGGGTTCTACGCTGAGTTCGGCTTCGGGCACTTCGTTGATGGTGATGTCCACCTCATCGGCGTCCATGAGCATACACTGACGGCTGATACCGAACTCAGGTTTGATGGTGGTTACCATTACCATATCGATGGTAACGGAAGCCATTCCAGCACCATCGGCCGTACCGGTGATGGTGGCGTTGCCAGCACCGTCCAGGTCAATCATACCGTCTTCAAAGGCTTCATCGAGGGTGATGCCCGTACTGCTGAAGCTTACTTCGGCGTTGGGGCTACCGGTCAGGGCGATGCTTACGGCATCACCTTCGCAGACGACGAGCGTGCTGCTGGCTTTCTCGATTTCGAGGGTCACGGCGGGCGTGATGTCGATGAAGAAGCTCAGGGTTCCTCCGGAGCAATCTTCTCCAACTTCCAATGCACCTGCGGCCCCGCCATTCTCAAAGAAAGGAGTGAGTACTACTTCTACGCTGGTGA
The DNA here is from genome assembly GCA_964458975.1 of uncultured Lewinella sp. Taxonomy (GTDB): domain Bacteria; phylum Bacteroidota; class Bacteroidia; order Chitinophagales; family Saprospiraceae; genus Neolewinella. The sequence continues at coordinate 16,505 of CAYWMW010000036.1, forward strand.
TGCCCGCGTCGGCGATGTTCTCCAGAACGCCGTCCAGGAAGTTGGTACCGTTGAGGTCGGTGTAAGGAATCACGCTGGTTCCAACCGAGCCTACGTTGGCCTGGCTTTCGTCGTTAGCAAGCACTTCTACGTTGACCATCAGATCGCCCAGGGCCTGGGCGGATGGGGTAGAAGTTCCGAAGTCTACGTTGATGGTTGCTTCGTCACAGGCCAGGGCCCGGAAGGTGTTGAAGACCTCATCGTCGCTGTCAAGGTGTGCGGTACCGACGGTGCCGGTGATGGCGGCCGTGAGGTTGGGTTTTTCCTCGATGATGATTTCGGCGGCACCAAGGTTTTCTCCCGTACGGGTACAACCGATGTCGGTTCCCGTGCCGTCCGTGATGGAAAGCAGCGTGTAGGTTCCGGCGATATCTGTAGTTAGGAACGCACCTCCGCTGGTGCCCGTGAGGGTCAGCGTTACACCGTTCGGGTCTTCCACCTCAATGGAGTAATCGCCAAGCAAGTCGGGGTCTGCGGTAAAGAACAGCGTGCCCTGCCCGTCAGCGCATACGGCTGGCCCGGCGGAGATGGTACCGGCAGGTAGTGGCCGAACGGTCAGCGTTACGTGATCGGTCAGCTCATTCGTACACGTTGCCTCACCAACGGCAACTGAAATACCGGTCAGGACTACGTGGCAGACGACGTTGGCCGTACCAGTATTCTCGGTATTAAGCGTAATGCTGCCCTTGCCGTCTTCGTCCAGATGGACGGTACCTGCGGGGCTGTTGTTGTACTCATAAGTAACCGTTGCGTTCGGCGTACCCGTGACCATAGCGATCGCTTCATCGTCAGCACAGACCGTAGTGGGTTCCAGGCTGATCATGGCCGTAGGCGTGGGCACCACCATAACGGTTGCGGCCGGGCGGTCTGCGGCATCGAAGGTGAAAGAGCACTGCGGCATATCGTCGAGGGTAGTGAGGCCCATTATCAGGAATTCGGAGTCAGTTGTCAGGCCACCGACGGTGGTGAAACAGCCGTTTCCTTCATCGTCGAGCTTCACGTCGTTGAAGACGCCGTTGCCGAGGAATACGGTTACCGTTGCGTCGTGCGTACCGGTGATGCAGATGGTCGCATCATCGCCTTCGCAGACGCGTTCGGGGGCGGAGGAGAAGTTGGCGAACAAAGCAGGAAGGACGGTGATTTCTGCAGCAATTTTTTCGCCAGGACACGGCTGCGCTGCGGGGTCGAAGAACCAGTTAGATACGGTTAGTGTGCTACGGTTGTTGCCGAGTGTACTTCCGTCGGTCCGCATTTCGAAAGTCAAGGTGCTACCACCAGGAACAGACCCGCTGAATGATTCTTCTGCGGTGAAGTTACCAAACAGTGTTCCGGTAAACTGAACGGGAATGCTATAGATTACTCCTCCTTCAAAGTCGATAACTACTCCATCGTTGAAAAAAGCATCTGTTTCCAGGTCAACGGCGATGTCGAAAGAAACAAAACCCTGCTCGGGGAAAGTAATAGCGGAGGAAACATTTCCGCTAAAATCCGCCCCAAAGAAGTCAGGTCCTCCGACTTCAAGCACCATTTCATCAGTAGTGAAGGATACACTTGTTGCAAATAAGCTTTCATCAACCTCCCACTCAGCTTCAGCAAAGTCATCAACAAATCCGTTGGTGTTCAGGCCGCCAACGTCCATGAAGCCAACCGGGCCTGCCGGGGCGAGCTCGTAGTAAGGGGTGATCATGAAGCTCAGTACGGCGTTGTCCGTTTCGCTGGAATTCACGAAAGAGGCGGGGAGTTCGAGCTCTGCACTCAAAGTGGCGGCATCCAGGGCTGAAACACGGTAAACGTCGTCCTCAAGCAGGTCATCGTCATCTTGCGTAACCATGATCTCAAAGAATAATGGATCACCCGAAGCGCTCATGCCGGGCGTACCCGAGAGTGAGAGGTCTACCATATCGCCGGAGCAAATGGTTGCTGTGAAGGGATCGTTCACACCGTCAGATACGGTGGTAGTGGTTCCTTCGATGGTAACATCTAAAGCTGCGGTTGGCACCTGATTAACAATGACATTTGCGGTAGCAAACTCAGTCCCATCCAAGCTGCTACACATTGGCGCAGACTGCTGGGTGATAGAGGTCATGGTAAAGAGGGTTGTCGTTTCCAGTAGCCCTACGATTGGGAGGATGTCCCCATTGGCTACATCAGTGTACGTTTCACCGTTTACCACGATGGTGTACAGGCCGTCGTAATCTCCGGCATCCAGTGCGTTGAATATTACTTCGGTAGGTTCGCCTACGCATAGGATCCGGTTAGAGACCAGGGATCCGTTTGGCGCGGGGTTAACGGTCAGCTCGAACTCACTCTCGCTCGTTCCTGTACAAGTGAAGTCGTCGCCGTTCTGGTCGTCTTCGGTGATGGCGATGCCGGAGATTCCCAGCGTAAGGTCAGCATCGGCGTCGGTAACGGTTACGGAGCCGTTTCCGTCTGCGTCCAGGGTTACGGTTCCGAGGGTAGCGGGCGTCAGTGTAACTACGGCGTTTGGTGTGCCGATCAGCGCAATAACGGGGCTGTCGCCTTCGCAGACGGTGAGGTCAGTATCGACGAATTCTGCTTCGGGGGTTGGGGTGACATTCAGGTCGAATTCAAACTCCAAAGCGCTGGTACAACCTTCGGCGGTAGTAAGGTCCCGAATAATGAAGTCCAGGTCTTGATCGACAAAGTTTCCAGGAAGCTCCACTATAACGCTTCCTCCAGCATCGAACTGAGCGTTGGAGAGAATGAGGAATTGATTACCATCTTCATCTTCACCAAAGCCATTGAATGTAGCTCCTGGAGGGCCGGTGAATGTCTGAAATCCGGTCTGCCCTTCACACAGCTGGCTATCACCACCGAAGGTTGCCATTGGCATCGTCCGCACCACGACCGAGCACTCGGTTTCTTCGCCCTGGCAGGCGGCGGCGAAGTCAGCAGCTTCGGGCGCGCCGTCCGCGTCGTTGAAGTAAAAGGGTGTAGCTTCGATGGAGATCGTCTGGTCGAAACCGGACATGTTCTCACCGGTCCCGGTAATCTCCACGCCGGCAGCGGTCGCTTCAAAAATTTCGGCACCGCTTACATTGTCCTCGAACTGATTGGAGGTCGGGTCGAAGGTCGTTGTCGTGGTCACTACGGAGTAGTACAGCGAGGAACCGATAGCGGAGGTAAGTTCGCTGTCGGCGTTCAGCGTAAAGGTGTAATCGTCACCGCTACAGATGGGCGCTTCGGGCGCGGTGCAGCTAACGGCGGGTACGCCTTCTACTTCGATGGAAACGATCACTTCCGTTTCATCTACGTCGGAGTCACAGGCGAGTGTGCTTTGGTTTACTACGCGGCTGATGGCAACGGTGTAGGTACCTTCCGCTACGGCGGATCCCGCACCGAACAGAATCTCGGCGAGATCGGTCGTGGACAGTTCGAGCGTACTTTCTCCAGCGTCGGTGCTTACCGTCGTCTGGGTGGCATTAGCCGGGCCGATGGCTCCGCCGTCGTACGTCACTTCGATGTCAAAGTCGTAGCCGGTTTCGGAGCCTTCGCTGCCCGTCAGGGTTACGATAGCTTCGTCGCCGTCGCACAAATCAGTGTCGTCTAAGGAGATGGCTGCGTTGGGGTTGTCTTCCACGTCGACCATTACCATCTGGTTAACCGTTGCGGAGCAGTCCGCTACGTCGCCGTTAAAGGTGGTTACGGTGAATTGATTCATACCTGCGGAGAGTTTCAGGCTAGTGAACTCTCCGGTAAAGATGCCGTCATTTTCTATGATGGGTACGGTGTTGCCAGCGCCACCCTGGCCAACAGTCAGGGTAGCCGTGCCGGGCTCGCTGGCCGTGATGACAACGGTGACCGTTTCGCCCTCGCAGACGGGGTCAAGCGGAGCGACGGTTACGGTCGGGGCTGGGCGTAGGGTGACGTTAACGGTCAGGGCGTTGCCCTCACAGTCGTCCGTAGAGCCGTCGTAATTGAACAGGCCGTCACCGTCGTTGTCGATGAAGGGCGTCAGAACGATGGTGAACTCGCTGTCGTCTGTTTGGTTGTTGGGGATATTAAGGACTTGGTTAATATCGAACCCGTTGTCCATAAAGTTATAAATGCCGGATGCGGCGGTCAGCAGACCGTCGGCGTCGGTGATCTGAACGTCGACAAAAGCCACTGATCCGGGAATGGTCGGGGAGGCGTTGTTGCCGGTCGGGGCAACGACGGCGAGGGTAAAGGTTTCGCCATCGCAGAAGGTTACGTCGGCGCTGGTGATGGCATCACCGTCGGGCGTTTCGCTGTTGTTCTGCAGTAGAATTGTTCCGCCTTCGCTGTCGTTAATCTCCACCTCGACGAAGGATTCTTTCTGAATCTCGAAGGTGAAGGAAGCGTCGGGTTCGTCGTTGGGGCACTCAGCGGTGGTAACGTTGCCATCGTCGGTTGGGCCGAAGCTAGCGCCATCCACTACGTAGGTCATTTCCCCACCGGTGAGAGGGGCGTTGCTGATGATGTCGCTACCGCCGAAGCCGTTGATGTCGAGCGTACCGGTAAAAGAGGCGGTGCCGTCTCCGTTATCGGTGAAGTTCCGCGTCAGGTCGGTAGATTCGACCAATTGATCGTCGGCAAATTCTTCGATAGTGAAGTCGTAGGAGCCAGCGGGTCCGTTCGTTGTCAGCCGGAAGGGCAGCGTCGTGGGTCCGCCATTGGCGATGTTACAAATCACCTCATCTTCGGAGTTAACCAGTTCAGCCGTCAGTGTAGGGAGCGGGATGATGGTAACCTGGAGAGGTTTGGAGAAGGTCTGTAAGCAAGGAGGGCCGTCGTTAAAACTTGCTCCTGTCAGCACGATGTTAATGGTTTCGGCACCGGGGTACTGGGTGGCGTCGAAGGCGATGGTGGTCAGTCCGTCGGCGTCCAGTACGAGGTCCGCCTGGGGTATACCATCGATCTGGTAAGTGATCGTAGTATTGGCCGTACCGGTGATGTTGATGGTGAAGTCTTCGTCGTCAGCGCAGACTTCCAGCAACTGATTAGCACCAAGGGATGCCGTTGCCTCGTCGCGTGGGCCGATGGTAATGGCTACTTCCGTAACGGGGCCGGGGCACTCACCGCTGGGGGCGGGTTCACCGGAGTTGGTCCGGTCGTAAAAAGCGAACACTTTGAGGGTCGCCACGAAGTCGTCGCAGGCCTGGTTTACCAGCGTAATCTCGTTAAAAGCGGCCTCGAATTCGTTCTGCGTGTACTGGCCAGCGGCGGGCAGGCCGCTCAACCCGAGCATACCGGTTACGCCAGAGTAACTGACGTCGTACTTGCGGACGTCGTCAAACTGGATACCGTTATCGATGACGAACCCTTCGTCGATCGTGATCGTCAGTTCGGATCCCGTTTGCGTAACGATGCTGTTGCCGGTGCCCGAGGCATCGTCCAGCACCTGTACTGGCGGGTTGTCATCGTCGTCTACGGTAGCGTCAAGGGGGGCATCCTGGATGGGGTCGAAGTACAGCGTGACTTCCTCAACTTCGACAACTCCGGAGCAAGGGCCGGCGGACGAACTTCCTTGCAATTGAAGCACAACTTCGGTCACGCCAGCATCCGGCATAAAGGTGACGTCGGGAAAGCCAGTCGTTCCGTTTTCGGTGTTGTTGAAGTTGATGTTGGAAACGCTCGCACCCGTCGTTCCGTCAAAGGAGAACGTTCCTGCACCGGAAACGATCACCCAGGTGAGTGCTGGCGTACCTACATCGGAATCGTTGGCTGTTTCGTCGTAGAAGTCGTAGCCACCATTGAGGGTAGCTGGCTCGTCGGCGCACCAAGTTTGGTTGTCTCCGGCGTTGAAACCGGAAAAACAATTGATCTGCGCGTAAGAAGCCACCGGCAACAACAAAAGCAAGAGGGCAGGAAGTAGGGAGAGGGTATTCCGCCCGGG
>CAYWMW010000037.1:0-7160 GCA_964458975.1 uncultured Lewinella sp.
GTTTTGCAGGCTCAAAGCAATATACTTGCTATACATTATCGGACAAGGCCATAATACTGTAGGGATTCAACATTAGTAACCCAAGACGTAGCACAGCGTAGTCTTGGGTTAAAGCAGCCCCCGTACGAAAAAACGGCAACGCGAAGCGGTGCCACTGTAACAGTCTAAACAAAAGAGAATCACGGGCATAATACTTCAGCAGTAAATCAATCAGGGTACCTATCTTGCCCCATGCTAAACTACCACGATCCGGCGACCATCAAAACACTCGCCAGTGAACACTTCGGTCTGAACGCCGCAGCCGTCAAACCACTGATGGGTGAGGTAGACCTGAACTTCCGCGTAACCGACACGGAAAACACTCATTTCACCCTAAAAGTCAGCCGACCGAATCAGGACGAGGCCTCCGTCCGCTTTCAGTACGATTTGCTGGCCCATTTGGCGCACAAAACCCTTCCCTTTGCAACGCCCCAACCACTTGGAAAAGTCGTAAAGCTAGAGGACGGCCGTTTGCTCCGGCTACTAAACTGGGTACCGGGGCGAATGCTGGAAGAAGCCAACCCCATCACCGCCGCCCACCGAATCCAGTGGGGCCAGACCGCCGCGCACCTGACCGACGCGCTGGCTGATTTCAGTCATCAGGATGCACCAAAGGATTTCAAGTGGAACCCCAGCCAAACCCTCGATTGCCAGCCGCTGACGAAGTACATGACCGGGGAACAAGCCGAGCTGGCCAACTTCTTCTGGGAGCGGTTTGAGCGGGAGACCCTGCCCTATCTCCAGGAATTACCCATGTCCGTCAATTTCAACGATGCCCATGGGCACAACTTGCTCGTTGGTGAAGACGGCAACATCGGTGGCGTGATCGACTTCGGTGACGCGATGTACACCCACACGATCAACGAGCTGGCCATCGCTTCTGCTTACGCCGCGATGAACGTCCCCGACCCGATGGATGCGATGGCCGAGGTAGTGACCGGCTACGGCCAGACGGTCAGGGAGCAACCGGACATAACCCATCTCTTCAACCTCATCATCGGTCGGTTACTGATTACGGTGGCTACCGCTGCGGAGAACGCCCATCGGGAGCCCGACAACGAATATTTGCAAATCAGCGCAGCTCCAGCCTGGGCCTTACTGAAGCGCTTGCAGCCGGTGCCGCCCACTTACGCCGAGGTGCGCTTCCGGCACGCTTTCGGTGTGTTGGAAGAAGATGCATTGAACGGGTGGCTCAGGGATCATCCGGCCCGGGTGATTGACCTGACCGGAAAAGAGGCAGTGCCGCTGGACCTCAGCGTCGGGAGTCTTGAACTCGGCAACTACCGTAATTACGACGACCCGGTGCTGTTCTCCCGCCGTATCGTCCGCCTGCTGGAAGATAAAGGCGCTGATTTTGGCTACGGTGGCTACGGTGAGGTTCGGCCCGTGTACACCACCGACGACTTTGCTACCGAGGGCAACTACGGGCCGCACTGGCGCACCGTTCACCTGGGCACCGACATTTGGGGGCCGGCAGAAACGCCGGTGCTTGCGCCTTACGACGGCCGCGTCCACAGCACGGGCTACGACCCGACGGAGCATGGCTACGGCAACGTGATCGTGTTGGAGCACCAGGTTGAAGGCCATCATTTTTATACCCTCTACGGTCATCTTTCCGCCGCATCTACGCAGGGCCTTCAGGCGGGGACGCAGGTGCAATGTGGGGATCAAATAGCACAGCTCGGAGCGCCACATGAGAACGGAGACTGGCCGCCGCATCTCCACTTCCAGGTAATGCGGGATATGCTGGGCTTTAAAGGGGATTTTCCAGGTGTCGCCTTTCCCGAGGCGGCGGAGGCCTGGCTTTGGCTCTGCCCGGAAGTGATGATAATCCCCGCCGCCCTGAAGAACGAACCGGAGGAAAGCAGAAAGACTTCTGCGGACAGCTTTGGGGGCACCGACCTACTAACCAGTCGCAAGCAACACCTCGGCTACTCCCTGTCCGTCTCCTACAAACGCCCGCTCCGCATTGAGCGGGGTCGGGGTCAGTACCTGCTGGACCACACCGGCCGCCGCTACCTGGACACCGTCAACAACGTGGCCCACGTAGGCCACGAACACCCGGCCGTGGTGGAGGCCATTCAGCGGCAGGCGGCGGTACTGAACACCAACTCCCGCTACCTGCACGAGAACATCGTCCGCTTCGCCGAAGAACTGATCTCAACGATGCCGGAGGGGCTTTCGGTGGTACACTTTGTCAACTCCGGTAGCGAAGCTAACGAGCTGGCCCTGCGGATGTGTGAGCAGTGGTCGGGCACCAGAAACATGCTCGCCGTAGAAGTCGGCTACCACGGCAATACCGGCCGGACGATCGACATCAGCGGCTATAAGTTCGACGGTAAGGGCGGTAAAGGTTGCCCGCCGCAAACCAAAATCATCCCCATGCCGGATGCCTTCCGGGGCCGCCATCACGACGCAGCAAACCCAGGTAAAGCTTACGCCGCCTACGCTAAACAACGGATAGCGGAATGGACCAGCCGAGGGGAAAAAATCGGTGGCTTCATCGCGGAAAGTATTCTTAGCTGTGGCGGGCAGATTGTTCTGCCCGAAGGCTATTTGCGGGAAGTCTACCGGGAAGTCCGGGCAGCGGGAGGCTTGTGTATTGCAGACGAAGTTCAGGTTGGGGTGGGCCGGGTTGGCAGCTATTTCTGGGGGTTTGAGCTTCAGGGGGTCGTGCCAGACATCGTAACCATCGGTAAACCCCTGGGCAACGGGCATCCGTTAGGAGCGGTGGTCTGCACGCCCGAGGTAGCGGCCAACTTCGCCAACGGGATGGAGTACTTCAACACCTTCGGCGGCAACCCGGTAAGCTGTGCTGTAGGGCGGGCAGTACTGGAAACCGTGCGCTCCGAAGGGCTTCAGCAACACGCCCTGGAGACGGGGAACTACCTGAAAACATTGCTTCTTCAGCTCCAGGCGCAGTACCCGATCATCGGTGATGTCCGGGGGGAAGGGCTGTTCCTTGGTTTTGAGCTCGTAAAACCTTCCACTGCACCTGCGGCCGCGCCTAATCCTGCTCCACACAGGGGCGTCTACCCGGCAACAAAAGAAGCCGCCTACCTGAAAAACAGGATGCGCGAACTGGGCTTCCTGATGAGCACCGATGGGCCGGATGAGAACGTGATTAAGATCAAGCCGCCCATGTGCTTTGACCGGGCGAACGCCGATTTACTGGTCGATTACCTCGGGCGGGTGCTGGGGGAGGATGGGTGTAGGGAGTAGTTCGGTGGTTATGTGGTTCGGTGGTCCACAAAACCACATGACCACCGAACCATAAAACCACCAAACCAATTTAATGATGAATACTTTTCGCTTAAAAAGCCAGTGATAAAAACTAATCCGTCCTACCTTTGTCTTCTACTCAAGGTAACTATTTTCCATGATTGATCTCCCTGTAGCCCCCTCCAAGAGTGAACGTAAGCGCAAGCCGGACTGGTTACGTGTAAAACTCCCCATCGGCCCCGAGTACAAGAAGGTACGTGCGCTGGTGGACGAGTACAAACTGAACACCATCTGCCAGAGTGGCAACTGCCCAAACATGGGTGAATGCTGGGGCGCAGGCACGGCTACCTTCATGATTTTGGGCAATACCTGTACGCGTTCGTGCAGCTTCTGCGCCGTAAAAACCGGCCGGCCAACGGAGTACGATACCGACGAGCCCCGCCGCGTAGCCGAAGCCATTGACCTGATGCAGGTGAAGCACGCCGTACTCACCTCCGTGAACCGCGACGAACTCAAAGACCGGGGCGCAGAAATCTGGTACCAAACCGTAACCCAGATCAAGCAGCGCACCCCCCAGACCACCATCGAAACGCTCATCCCCGATGTGCGCGGCAACTGGGATGCCCTCTACCGCATGATCGACGGTGGGCAGGAAGTAGTGAGCCACAATATGGAGACCGTCCGTGAGCTTTACCGCAAGGTTCGCCCCCAGGGCAAATACGAGCGCAGCCTCGAAGAACTGCGCCGGATCAAGGAGTTCGGCAAACGTACGAAGACCGGTTTTATGGTCGGCCTCGGCGAAACGGAAGAACAAGTGGAGAAAATTCTCGACGACCTGATTGAAGTCGGCGTAGACGTCGTTACCATCGGGCAGTACCTACAGCCAACCGCGATGCACCTGGCCGTGGAATCCTTCGTCACGCCAGATACCTTCGCTCACTACAAAGCGATGGGGCTGGAGAAAGGCTTCAACTACGTAGAGAGTGGGCCACTGGTGCGGAGCTCTTACCATGCGGAGCGGCATATCTAAGAGCTTGTTTGGAAATTGGGGGTAGATATTCTTGCTTTAGTGGATTAGCCAGATTGGCGTTTAGTGCAAAGCGCTCAGCGTTCAGGCTACCGCAGTTGCAGGCGTATGGTCTGAATGCTATATGCTGAATGCTATATGCTGAATGCTGAATGCTGAATGCTAAACACTAGTGTAGGCAGCATAAGGAACGCCAAATCAATAACTGTCCGATTCGCGTTAATAGTATTATCTTGCGATCATAGTTTTACTGATCCAAATTACATCCCCTTGAAACGTCTTTTCATCCTCCTGTTCGTTGCGGTATGCGGCGGTTTGCAGGCGCAACCCTTTACGGGAGACAGTCTTTATTACCTCCGGCCGTTGGATACTATGGAAGTGTACAACGATGTGGCATCCGGCCAAATCCTCTTCGATCACTACATCGCGCCCGGGCAAACGCTGTTCGGCGTAACCAAATTTTACGGGCTTACCCTGGACGATACCTACCACCTCAACCCAAAGTTGCGGGCGAAATACGAGCCGGGAGATAAGGTACGGATTGCCATTCCTCGCCAGGTCATTCGGGCCGTTCCTGCTCCGGATAGCATGGCTTGGTTCGTCCCTGTCTACTACCGAATGGGTAAGGGTGAAACCTTGTTTGGTCTGTACAAGCGAACGCTGCAATTGCCCAACGACGAGCAGCTCCGCGCCCTCAACCCTGACCTGGACCCCACCCGCATGAGCGCCAACCAGGTGCTCGCCATTGGGTACATGAAGCTGGACGGCATCCCCAAGGAAATGCAGGGAGAAATTGAAGACCCCTACGTGCGCCGTAACCGGGGTTTGCGGGAACTGTGGCGGGTACGGACGAAGGGCAAGAAGATGATCACGCAAAACGGCAAAGCTGCCTGGACCCGTAAAGGTGACCCCAATAAGTGGATGGTGCTGCACCGTACGGCCCCCATCAATAGCCTAATCGAGATCGAAGACCCGCGTAGCCGGAAGACGATTTACGCGCGGGTCGTTGCCCGGATTCCCGATCAGGTGACGGACCGCAATGTGGTGGTGATCGTCAGCCCGTTACTGGTGAAGGCCTTCGGCGTTCGGGACCGGCATTTTTATGTGCGGACGCGGCATTTTTAGGGAGCGGAGACATCGATATAGTACAAGGGCGCAGGAGCGCAGGTGCAGGGTAACGTTTTTGAGAACATCGGTAAATCGCAAGGAAGTAGTTTATTGCGCAGTTAGCGGTCGCACGCCGAAAGTGCTTTAATATGCTGGGGCGCAAACCAAATTGTCGCTTTTTTAGCCCCCTAGCCCCCAAAGGGGGGGACAAAAAGCGACAATTTGGTTTGCGCCCATACGCTGTGTGCAGATGCGCCAAAAAAAGAGATATCGATCAGATGTAAGGTGAAACCTCGTTAAGTGTTCAACTGTAAAGTGTCGCATTGCGACTTAACTAGTTGGTCTGGGGAATAAAAGAGTGTGATACCATCTTTTACAGAAAAAACACAACCCGCTCATAATCAATTGATTAACGCTACTTGTTCTGCATTTTAAGCAAAGCAGAGAAAAGGAAAACATCCCCGTGATATTCTCGTGATGATTTCCTCTCGGTTCACTCATAATTTTGGGGCATACTTCTACAGTAAAGGAATACTCCTGACGCAAAGAAGTTAATTAATTCAATTTTCACTAAAACTGCCTTAAAGAAGAAAATTTACTAAATAGGCTAAGAACTCAACTTTCAACTCCGATCTATTTTTCCAAACGGGCGTACAAAATGACGTACGCCGAACAGAAATCTCATGTCTGGTTGAAGCGAAAGAACTAGCATTATTTGATAATTTTTTCTCAGGGCAAAATAAACTTACCATGAGATACAACAAACTCACCTCCTCAATTTTATTAAAAAGATATATAACTAAGGCCTTACTGGTCCTTGGTATTGTTCTTATCTGCTTTTCAGTTAATGCCCAAATAATTATAGAAGAAGTCTTCGACAATGGCACGTTTCAACTTAAAAATACTGGTACTGAAACTATTGATGTTTCCTCTTACTGGGCGTGTGATTTTCCTTCTTATGTCCAATTCAGTAATATCAATGTTGAATGTGGAGATTTTATGCTAGAACCCGGTGCGGAACTGGTACTTTCCAGTTTTACGGGCCTGTTTGGTACAGATGATTCAGAACTTGGCATTTATTCTACAGCTTCCTTCGGCGATGTAAACAGCATCGTTGCTTATCTTGAATGGGGGCCTAACAACCATCAACGTTCGGACCTCGCCGTATCTGCGGGAATTTGGTCTGAAGGTAATAATGCTCCCAGCTTTGAAGCGGGCCAGTCTTTACAGTATACCGACGATCCCCGGGTTGCTGCCAACTGGTTTGCCGACGGAGGCAGTGTGGCCTGTCAGTTATCTTCCATTGAAGAAGCCCGCTCTATTGTCGAGCTTGGTGCACAGGAGGCCAACCGCGAGGTTCGTGACTTCAACGGTGCCGACCGTACGTTTGCGACTAACCTTGGCAACTACCTGCCCAGCGTCATCAGTCTTGACGACCTGGAAGACCACACTACCGCCAGCGCCACACTACCTCTCTACGAAGGTATCGGCCCGGACGGTGAGCCAACTTACTTCATCATTACCGAAGCGACAACAAGAGAACTTGCCGCCGAGTACGGTGCTATTCTTTCCCCGAAACTGAGGTACGGTGCCCTGCCTTCCGCAGCCGATGCCGCCCAGCGCGTTGAGGTTATTGACGGCCGCATCCACTTCCGGGGTGATGTAGACTTCAGCCCCATCCGCAGTGTAACGCCCGGTTCTCCCTTTGCTTTCCCTCCTGCTGCCGTTCAGCCCGGTGCTGTTGGTGACGACGAGTACTCTTCTT
>CAYWMW010000037.1:7260-15082 GCA_964458975.1 uncultured Lewinella sp.
AAGGTGTCGGCCCGGACGGTGAGCCAACTTACTTCATCATTACCGAAGCGACAACCAGAGAACTTGCCGCTGAGTACGGTGCTATTCTTTCCCCAAAACTGCGGTACGGTGCTCTGCCTTCCGCAGCCGATGCTGCTCAGCGGGTACAGGTAATCGACGGCCGGATTCACTTCCGAGGTGACGTTGACTTCAGCCCCGTTCGGAGTGTAACGCCTGGTTCTCCCTTTGCCTTCCCTCCTGCTGCCGTTCAGCCCGGTGCTGTTGGTGACGACGAGTACTCTTCTTTGGTAGTACTTCCTACCGGCGAAGTGATTAATGCACAGATCGTTGCGAATGCTTCTGGTGTTCACGACCGCGCGATTGACTTCAACCTCGAAGAGCGTTGGATCAAGTTTCAGCTGCTCGACGGCTGGGAAGGTGGCGAACGCTACTACTACCACCTGGTAACGGATGCATCCGCTCCTGGCCCCGCTGCCATTGAGCTCGGTGTTTACGCACCACGGATGGCTAACCTGCCAACGTTTGGCGAGTCTGGCCTGGACGGCGAGTCCGTACTGCTTGGCTTCTCCCCGAACACCAACGGCCTCACCCTGGCTGATGGTGCCGGTGATACTGATCGTCAGGGTCTTTCCTCTACGATTTTAGACAACGACCTTGACCCCGTAAATATCTTCCCCTTCGACCCAACCAACGACATTGAAGAAGGCAACAACTACAGCCCGATGTGGGATGCCGCCATTAACCAGTGGACGGACGAGGCCATTAACGGCCCCGACGGCGACCAGCGCCGCGCCATCACCAGCTTCGACGACCTGCTGAGCCTGATCGATCAGGGTCTGGTGGAGAGTTTCTTCGGAAGCCCTGGCCAGGAGAACCCCTTCGTTGGCGGTCTTCGGGCTACGAATGCAGTCATCAACTGTCCGGTCATCTGTCATCCTTTCCAGGAAGAGTTATTGGCCCAAACGCCACTTGAAGAAGCTCGTTCTATTGTAGAACTGGGAGCAGCAGAAGCTGGTCGTGAAGTTGAAGACTTTAACGGTCTGGAGCGCAGCTTCCCGGAAGACTACTTCAACTTCCTGCCGAGCGTCATTAGCCTTGATGATCTTCAGAATCCTGAACTGGCCAGCGCCACCCTACCGCTCTACGAAGGTACTGGCCCGGATGGTGAGCCGACTTTCTTCATCATTACCGAAGCGACTACTCGTGAATTAGCCGCTGAGTACGGTGCGATTCTAGCGCCTAAACTGAAGTACGGTGCACTACCCGCCGCTGCTGCTGCCGCACAACGGGTACAGGTAGAAAACGGACGCATCATTTTCCGTGGAGACGTTGACTTCAGCCCTGTCCGTAGTGTGACTCCTGGTTCTCCTAATGCTTTCCCACCAGCGGCGGTACAGCCTGGTGCGGTAGGTGATGATGAGTACTCTTCACTGGTGGTTCTGCCATCCGGCGAGGTGATCAACGCTCAGATTGTAGCGAACGCTTCTGGTGTTCATGACCGTGCCATTGACTATAACCTGGAAGAGCGTTGGATCAAGCTTCAGCTGCTCGACGGTTGGGAAGGAGGCGAACGCTTCTACTACCACCTGGTAACGGATGCTTCCGACCCCGGCCCCGCAGCTATTGAGCTCGGTGTATACGCACCACGGATGGCTAACCTGCCGACGTTTGGCGAGTCTGGCCTGGACGGTGAATCCGTACTGCTTGGCTTTGCCCCGAATGCCAATGGTTTGACGCTGGGTGACGGTGTTGGTGATACCGACCGCCAAAGTTTGTCTTCAACCATTCTTGACAACGACCTTGACCCTGTAAACGTCTTCCCCTTCGACCCGACGAACGACATTGAAGAAGGCAATAATTACAGCCCGCTGTGGGACGCGCACATTAGTCAGTGGACCGACGAAGCCATCAATGGTGCAAACGGTGACGTCCGCCGTGCCATCACCAGCTTCGACGACATGCAGGAACTCATCGATGCAGGCCTTGTAGAGAGCTTCTTCGGTAGTGCTGGCCCTGAGAACGCATTTGTTGGCGGCCTTCGTGCGACGAATGCAGTGATCAACTGTCCGGTTATCTGCCATCCTTTCCAGGGAGGAACTACTGCCCTGACTGCCCTTGAGGAAGCACAATCTATTGTAGAAGTTGGTGCTAGTGAAGCAAACCGTGAGGTAGCGGACTTCAACGGCCTGACCCGTACGTTCCCGGAAGCGAACAACAACTTCCTGCCAAGCGTGATCAGCCTGGACGACCTTGAAGACCCTACGTTGGCCAGTGCTACCCTACCGATTTACGAAGGAGTAGGCCCCAACGGTGAGCCAACGTATTTCATCATTACGGAAGCAACGACCAAAGAGTTGGCTGCTGAGTACGGTGCAATCCTTTCTCCGAAACTGAGGTATGGCGTACTGCCATCGGCTGCTGCCGCTGCACAACGCGTTCAGGTTATCGACGGTCGGGTTTACTTCAAAGGTGACGTTGACTTCAGCCCCGTCCGTAGTGTGACCCCCGGTACACCATTCGCCTTCCCACCTGCTGCGGTGCAGCCCGGTGCTGTTGGAGACGATGAATACTCTTCCCTGGTCATCCTACCATCCGGTGATGTTATCAACGCACAGATCATTGCAAACGCTACTGGCCAGCACGACCGCCTGATTGACATTAATCTGGAAGAGCGTTGGGCTAAGTTCCAGTTGCTCGACGGTTGGGAAAACGGCCGCCGCTTCTACTACCACCTGGTAACGGATGCTTCTGCTCCTGGCCCCGCAGCCATTGAACTGGGTGTCTACGCTCCCCGTATGGCCAACCTGCCTACTTTCGGTGAAAGTGGCCTTGATGGTGAATCCGTACTGCTCGGCTTCTCTCCGAACGCCAACGGACTGACCCTAAGCGAGGTAGATGGTGGCCCGAACGATGATGATCGTCAAGGACTGTCTTCAACCATTCTGGACGACGACCTCGACCCCGTGAACATCTTCCCCTTCGACCCCACCAACGACGTTGAGGAAGGTAACAACTACAGCCCGCTCTGGGACGCGCACATCAACCAATGGACCGACGCTGCCATCAACGGTGCCGATGGCGACCAACGCCGAGCCATTACCAGCTTTGAGGATCTTTTCGGCCTGATCGACCAGGGTCTGATAGAAAGCTTCTCCGGTAGCAATGGCCCGGAGAATGACTTCATGAACGGCCTGAGGGCTACGAATGCAGTCATCAACTGTCCCGTTATCGCTCACCCCTTCATCGTTACCTCCACCAGCAATACTAATGTTGACTGTAACTGTAACTTCCAGGTCAGCCCGAACCCGACCCGGGGCGACGCCAGCTTTACTTATGACCTGCCTGAGGCAGGAGTAGTAAACCTCCGCATCTACGACACGTTTGGGCGTTCCGTTCGCCAACTGGTTATCAATGAGTCTCAGACCAGCGGTGAACACACCGTGAACTGGAACAAGGCATCTACACTGCCTGCGGGTAACTATTACGGGGTAATTACCGTAAATCAGCGTATCCAAACGATTAGCATTATAGTTGATTAAATATCGCATTAGTTCATTATCGCTGTTCCTCGCGAACAATTGGATTTTTTACCGTGGCAGGCCTGAAAGGGCCTGCCATTTTTTTTGTGATAGCTACGTAGTCGCCCAACGAACTTTAATATGTTCCAGCGGAGCAATTTCAAAAAAGTTTCTTTGCACCTGCGGCCGCGCCCAAGATGGGAACTTGTTTAGTACTTATGAAGCGTAACAATATTGCGCTGTGTTTATTAGCTTTACCGCATAAGCTTACACCATTACTATATGAACACCCTGAAAGCCCAGTTTCAACACAAAGTTCTAGTTGACCACTTTGAAGCCGACCCGCACCAAGAGGTGCAGGGCTTGGCCATTGCCCGCATTCACGTGCTGCACGGAGAGACGGCGGACGATGACATCGTAGTGGTTGAGTACGAAAACAGCCCCGCGCTAAGCTTTTACAATACGCGAGGGCGGCTGATCGACGTAGACCATTACCTGCCCGACCATTACCCCGAGGCAGACCAGGAAAGTACCGAACAGGTACTGAATAACCTGCGCGGTGCTACCAAAGACCAGCTCGAAAAACAGAGCGAGTTTCGGCCATTGCTTGATGAGGTATTTGAACTTGGAGACCGCAGCATCGCCAAGGGCCTGCAACAGAAGTTCGGTTTGGAAACCACGCTGGCGGACGAGCTGCGCTTCAAAGCCAAGTTTAACTTTCGGGGCAGCAGCAACGACTTCAAGAGCCTGCTCGTTGGAGAATATAAAAACTTCGGTGCCTTCATCAAAGACTACCTGATTGGCCAGCTTCAGACCGGAAACGGGTATGTTCATTTTACCCCCAACGGCAACGTCGTTATTACTACGCTGAACAAGCGCAGTGGCCTGGCCGTGATTCTGGAGACCAGGGATGCCAGTGGAGTACGCCTCCCGCCCGCCCGCTGGCTCATTACCCGGACGAGCAACCCAAAACAGCTGGAGCAAGTCCTCGTTTTTCGCAGTAAAGACGTTCAGGACTTCTTTGAAGCCGACGGCTACGAAACCACCTTCCGAACGGACCGCTACGCGCTAACGCACAATACCGGCTACCTGGAGATGGACAGCTTGCTTGACAATACCAATAACCTCCTGAAAACGGACCTGGTCAACGACTGCTACCAGATCCTTTCCGGAGATGCAAACATTGTAGTTGCCCTAACCGAGGACCAGGAAGTGACCCTCATCAATACGCACCGCTCGGTGACACCCGGAAAATGGTCGAGCGTAGTTGAGCTGCCCAAAGCGGCGGCCCAGGTCCGCGCTGATGAGAACCTCGCGACGCTCTTTGCCCAGGATGAGGAAGGCGAGGTGGTGGTCTACGACATCACTACACCCGAGGCCACGCTCATCGCCGAGCTCGGACAATATGCCCCGGGTTTCCAGCTGGATGCTAACGGCAGTATGATCGGTCGGCGGCCAAAAGACAAAACCCTGGTCAAGATCAGCACCAACGTAACGGGCCTGGAGCTGCCCGGCGAGCAGCAAAATTTCGCTACCGCCTTCAAGAACCTCAGCCATCTTTTCAAAGGGGAAAGCTTATTCGTTAAGACCTCCTTTGCCCGCCCGGTGGAGGAAGCTCTGCCGAAGGAAGAGACGGCTCTACCCACCGCCGTTGAGGTCGCCCGTTACGACTTTGAGACCAACATTGATCACCTACTCGCCGAAGCGGGGCAGGGCTTTAGCCAGCTACTGGACATTCGGGAGAAAATCGCCATCGCGCGCATCAACATCGGTGAAGAGCTGACCCAGCTGGCGGAGCGGGAGGGGATTCTGCTCGTTGGCCGGAGGCTACAGAGTACCATCAACAATATCGTTCGGCCTGCGGAGCGGCGGGTTCGCCAGCTCGTGGAGACGACCCGGGCGCAGCAGATCATTGAGGAGGCCCGAGGCTTCCAGGCCACGATGGCCAAGCTCGAGGATCCCGATGCTTACCGCGATATTCTGAACAGCATCCGTACCAGCGGCGAAGAGTTGGAAACGATGACGACCGCTGACGTGGCGGGCATCATCTCCGAATTCAAAGCTATACAGCGGGAGCTGAACGCTGCGTTCTCCGAGCAGATCGCCCAGGATGGCAACAGCCTCCAGGCCTTCATCACCCGCGAGATCGAGCAGATTGAGGAGGCGATTACGAACACCCACGTTGCCCGTGAACTCGAAAACCTGCTGGCTACCCACCCGGCTGCGCTGGAGCTGATGAGCTTGCTCAAGCAATCCTTCGTCCTCCAAAGTATTGCCGGAGAGCAGCGCCTCTCCCCTGCTGGTATTCAGAGTAGGTTGCACCGGGCCGTAGAAGCGCGCCGCAGTCAGCTCCGCCAGGAACAAGAGCGGAAAGAAGCCGAAATCAGCGCGGCTAAACTACAGCTGGCCCGGATGATTCAGGAGAGTATCGACTTCTTCGTGAGCAACCACTCCGGAGGGTTTTCGGACCTGGAACTGGCGAAGACCGCCGCTTACCAGGAGATACTGAAGGATACCGGCAGGCTGGAGAACCAGTTTCAGGACGTCCGCCTGGCCCGCGAGATGCGCCAAAAGCTGGAGCGTCGCATCCTGGAGCGCAACCGCCAGGACCTGGAGCGGATGGTCGCTTTCGAGGGCAAGTACGCCTTCATCCAGAACGATCCGGACTTATTTGTAGACCTGGAATCCACCCTGCAAACCTTTCCGACCTGGAGTTTGGAGGTCATCGAAAAGAAAGCACAGGCGGATACTTACCTGGCGACCTTTATCCGGGATACGGACAAGGAAACCTACCGCCCATCTTCTACCGAAAACCTGCGCAGCGGTTCGGTCTTCGAGATCAGCGGGCCGCAGCAGCGCGATTTCTTCCTGGCGTTCGACACCTACTCGGGCAAAGAAAATAACCTGGAGTTCATCAGTGCCCTCTGGGAAATTGCCAACGAGCGCAACGCTCCGGAGGATTTCCCCCAGTTCAAGCCCGCCAGCCTGAAGGCCATGCTCCCCGCAGGAACGGCGGAACTGAAAGCCCTGGGCTGCGCCCGCAAGCAAAAGCAACTCGACGAAGAAGAACGGAAACGTGCCCGCAACGTGCCGCGCATCACGCCGGAGTTCATCGACGAGACGCCCTACTTTCAGGAGAAGTTGCGGGAGTTTGTCATCAAGGCTAAGCTTCAACTCACAACTGGTTCCGGCATCATTCTGCTCAGTGGTCCGCCGAGTACGGGTAAGAGTGCGTTTTTGAAGTTCGTCTCCGCCGTAATGAACCGGGAGTACTTTGAGCACGCATCGGATAAGTGGCAGACGAAAAACAGCCTGGTAACCGCCATCAAGTTTGGCGAGAACGGCCCCTACACCACCCCCGCCGGATTTACGAAGGCCATCACTACGCCGCACAGCCTGATCAACATTGAGGAGATCAAGGAATGGCCGGAGGCGTTGCGCAAATCCCTCAACCCCTTCTTTGCCGGTAGTGACACCTTCCTGGCCCCCGACGGCACGGCCTACAACATCGGTGACAACATCCTGCTCTGCGCCGCAGCCAACCTCGGGGCCATCTATCGCCAGGACGACGAGCCCTTCACGGCCGACTTCTGGAGCCGCATCGAGGTAGTTGAATACGACTACGCCCCCCACGCCATCGACCGGGAGTACTACGACGACCTCCACAGCCCCAGAAAAAATAACCTGCTGACGATGCAGGACCTGGCGCGGGAGTACTTCAACTACCGTTCAGCGCCGAAGGAGCCGGTACTGCGCGCCCGCCACTTCGCCCGGCAGTTCCTGGAGTTCATGCTATTACCCAAGGCGGACGAGCGGGTGAAGCGGGAGAACCTCCGCCACAGCATCGCCGAGTTCTTCAGCGCCGACCGAGCCAACGACGAACAGACCTACGGCCCCGAAGAAGCGGCCAAGGTAGCCCTCCGCCGGTTGCGTGATTTCCAAGGGTACAGCGCTGAGAACTTCTTTGATCTGTACGATCACTTCGTCAACGGTCAGGCGCTGCGGAGCCAGCGCCTCGCCAAGTTGCAGACGGCCGATGTGGGGAAGTACGAAAAGCTACGGGTCACTATTCTGTGCCTGCACGCCATGGAAGGGTGCCTGCGCAACCTTCGGGAGCAGTTTTACTCCTCTGCCGGGCAGACGGAGATTGAGGGTACTAACCGGGAGTTTATTAATGGGGCGTTTTTGTTGGGGATGGTGGGGTGAGGTCTTAGGGTTTGGAGCTCATCACGAAACCCCCACCCCCCCCCCCCCCCCCCGGGGGGGGGCGTTTGAAAAACCACAGCGGTTTTTTACGAAAAGTA
>CAYWMW010000037.1:15092-22175 GCA_964458975.1 uncultured Lewinella sp.
GCGTAGCGTAGTCTTGGGTTACAGCGCGCTTCCTCCCCACGGGAGAGGGGCTTGTGAAAACGCTCCGCGTTTTTAGCCGAAACGTCAACTAATTACTTAGCCAGATTACACCCCCTAGGTTACCACCCTTGATCTCCCGCTCCCGATTAACCTCACTGGAATTATGCTACCAAAGAACTGGTTTAAACATAATTTGACAAAGTAGTAATCCCGTAGGGACTTAACGCGAGTAACCCGAGACGAAGCGTAGCGTAGTCTTGGGTTACAGCGCGCTTCCTACAAATCGCTGCACCGCGAAGCGGTGCCACGTATAGTGATATAAGCGGTGCCCCACTAAAAAACAACCAAACGCGTAACCTGAGCCCCTACCGAAGAAGACAACCACAACTGATAAACCCCAGCGGGCAAACCAGCCACAGAGTAATTCCCTTCGCTCTTAGCCGCCCATTTACGGACGCTACGCCCCCGGCTATCGAACAATTCCAACTGCTCCGGCCCGAAGCTGCTGCCGATGGCTTTGACGCGGACCTCGTCGGTTGTCGGGTTTGGGAAGACGCGCCATTCCTTTAAGGTTAGCGGAGATCGGGTACTGGTTGGGCGTTCGATGAGCTTGCGTAAGTCGGTAAAGTTCGCGCGCAGAATGTCTTCGGCATCTTCGAAGGAGAACTCGGTTGGGTCTTCGGTGAAAGACACCGCGACTTCCTCGCCAACCGCTCCGGTGACGGTGAAGTGGAGGGTGAACAGCACCGATGAATCAGCCAGGCTGACCGGCGTATCCGCGAACCATAAGCAAGGCAGGCGGCCGTCAGCAAGCCCGACGGTGGAGAAGTTCTCTTCGTTCAACCCCAGTGCATCGTTCAGGTTGCTCAGGCTATCTAAGCGCAAGCGGCTACCGTTCCAACTCAGGGAAAGCTGGGCGGAGAACATGGCGGTAAAATTGCTGGCGCGGACGTCTACCTCGTAGGCCTGATCGCGCATTGGCGCAGCGGCATTTAGGTCGAACAGGAGGTTGGAAGCTACGCCTTCCTCCAGGCCGGGGCCGGTATTGCTGAGGCCTTCGGGGTCGGCACTATCACCGATGTCTCCCATCTTCATGCCGATGAAATCCTGGTCGGTTGTTTCCCCTCTTCCGGCGGTAAAGTCAAGCTCCCTGGGGTAGGCAGGGTCGTGGGGAGAGCCGGGGTTGGGAAAGCTGTAAGCGAGGGGTACGAACGCCCAGGAATTGACATCCGCCAGGGCGCTGGATTCCTGGAAAATGAGTTGCCGAAGCACCTCAATATCATCGATGTTTATCTGGCCGGGCGCATTCACGTCCGCAGCAATGCGCTGGTACGGTGTTGCCAGTTCGGGGCGTTGGGTTAGGTGGCGCTGCATCCGGCTAAGGTCGCCTGCGGTAACACCATTCCGGTAGCCAATATTTTTGAGTGGCGTTACCCGGTATTCCCGGCCGGGCTGTAGGTTGGCGAAGCGGTACACTCCGGTCTCATCGGTGGTTAAACTTTGCACGTTGAGGCCGTTTTGCTGGAGGAGAACGATGACCTGCCCTACCCCGGCACCGGCTTCCGTTCGGATACGCCCGGAAATGCTTCCGGTGGGCAGGCACAGTTCGTAACTTCCGTTGGTTGTTCGTGGTGTACTGCTTTGCCCGTCGGCCAGCTCGAAGCTGCGCTGCGTTGGGGCGTCGGAGAAGGCAACTGCGCCTGTTCCCCCTTGGTTACCCGTCAGTAAGATGTCTACCAGGCCGATGATTGTACCGTTGGTAAGGGTTCCTCCCTGGGGGTTTGTTCTTACCCAACTTGTGGTCAGCGTCGAGTCATTCACTACCGAGAAAACCCCTGTTCCGTTTTCGTTCAGGTGCCTGAGGCCGAGAAACCTACCGTAGCGGGGCGACGGCAGACGGAGAGAAGAGCGGAAGGAAATAATATCAGTGAAATTTCGGACCATCAGGGGTACGCTGACAATCTCGCCCGACGGGGCACAGGGCGCTTCCCCCAGCTCCAGCACCAGGGCGTTGGCGGGGTCAGGGATCACGATGGTCTGACAAATGCGTTCGAAACCACAGGCGTTGGTTACCCGCAGGCAAATGATATGGGGGCCCGGAGGCAGGTGCAAAGGAAGGGGTTGAGGCAGGGTACTGGTAGCCACGTCGCCAAACGCCCAGAAGTAGGTTACGTCGGCTTGGAGGGATTCATTTACCACAGTTATCGTATCCACGTTCAGCTCGATCCGGAAGGCGGGAGTTAGTGGCTCACAGTCCGGGACGGTAATCGTCCGGCAACAAGTACGGTAGTAGCCGTTGGCCGGGTCGAAGTACCGCACACAGATTGTCCGGCTTTGCCCGGGCATGATAACGGTGCTTAAAACCGTCTCTGCACCTGCGGCCGCGCCATCAACCGCCCAGCTGAGGTCCGTAAAGCTTTCGTCGGTAGCAATCAGCACTTCATTATTCGGAGCCAGCTCAAACGAAATGGACGAAGCGCAGGCCTCCGGCGCGCAAGCGAAGAACCTGAAGCCACAAACGCGCCAGGCATCTGTAGCGGGGTCGCGGTACCGTGCGGTGATGTTGCGCACCCGGCAATCTCCGTCCCAGATCAGGGTCGTGTTGTTGGCATTGCCCGGTAGCGGCTGGCCGGAATCGCTGTCGGCCCAGAAGATCTCCGTGGCGTTGTCAACTCCGGCGAGTTCAAATTCAATCGCGTCGCTATTCGGCATGAAGTTGTAGCTGATGTCCCCACACGCAAAGGGATCACAGACGGACAGGCGCAGGCCACAGATCCGCCAACCCGTTCCGTCGAAGTAACGAACGCTGACGTTGCGGACCCCGCATTCGTTTGCCAGGGGCAAGAACAATTGCGTGTCGTTGTTGCTCAGTATTACTTCCGTATCCTCATCTATCCAACTAACGCTCGTAGCGGTTCCCGTTGCGTTCAGTTCGAGGTTGAAGCCTTCGTTTGCCGCATCATAAGCGTAACTAATGTCTCCGCAGTTCAGCGGGTTACAGGCCCAGATGGTTTGGGTGGCCACCTTCCAGCAACCGCCCGCGAAGTAGCGCACGTAGTAGGTAACGTACCCGCAATTTTGCGGGATGGCCGGGGTAATTACCGTGCCGTTGCCCAGGCTGGTTCGCAGGCTATTGTCGAAGAAATACCAGTCTATCGAAGTGGCTTCCTGATCGGAGAGGGCCAGCCTCAGGGTGTTGCCGTTGTTTTCGTAGCTGAAGGTGATGGCCTCCGTTGTTTGGGAATCGATGCAGTAGGTGCGGCAGCAGTAATTGAGGCACCCGTTGCCATCGAAAAAAGGGTAACAGACTTCGTAGCTGAGGCCCGCAGGCAGGTTCAGGGTGATGCCTGTAGCGTCTCCCGTGCCTACCGAATTGCCATTGACCAACCAGGCCTGGCCGTTTGCGAGGGAGGTGTTTGCCGTAAATCGGTAAGCACCGTCTTCCCGCAAGAAGTAGTCCTGGTTGTTACAGTTGGCGTTAAACGCCGGGTTTCCGCATATTTCAGGGCGGCAAAGCTCCTGTTCGACGGCACAAGTACGGTACCCCCCGAAACCGGGATCGAAGTAGCGGATACTCAACGACCGGGTCTCACAGCCCTGCTCCGGATACGGGAGCACAATATCCCGCAGGCCGTTACTGCCCGCAATTTCGCTTCCTGAAACTTCGTCTTGCCAACTGATCTCGGTAGCCGCATTACTGCCCGTGAAGGCGAAGACATACCATTCGTTGTCCGTGTCATTCGTCACTGTCAGGTCGTCACACAAGTAAGGATCGCAGGCCCAGTACCGGAAGGCACAGATGTTCCAGCTGGCTCCGTCGAAGTAGCGGACGCTGACGTTGCGGGGCCCGCAAGCTCCGTTTTGCAGCGGGATGCTTTGTTGTTCGGTGGATGAATTCAGGGTGGCTCCGTCGGCATCATCGTTGAGCCACTGGAGGCTTCCGGCCTGCGCACTTCCCGTGAAGGTGAGGTCGTACTCACCGTTGGCCCGGTCGTACCGATAACTGATTTCGTCGCAAGCGGCGGGGTCACATATCCTTACCCTACGAAAGGCGGTGCGGGGGCAACCGCTCGCGTCAGCGTAAGCGAAGTAGTAGGTCCGGTCAAAACAGTCTCCTCCCACCGGAACGGAAGCAGTCGCCGTAGCCCCCGGTCCGCTTTCCTGGATGTTGCCCGCGTTGTTTAGGTAGTACCAGGTAATTTGGCTGGCTCCCGCCACGTCTAAGCGCAGACGGTAGCTCCCGGTCGCCGACTGGTAGGTAAAGCCAATGAGGTCTTCGTTGGAATCAACGTCAATGCAGTACTCTTCGCAGCAGTAGTCTACGCAGCCCTCTTCGTCTAAGAACGGATAGCAAAGCTCGTAGGTGTTTGCTGCGGGGAAAGAAGCACTGAACATTCCTGCGGTTACGGATACGGGGAAGTTTACCTCCGGGGCTGGCACCCCGTTGATCAACCAGTTTTCATCTTCGGCCACTTCTTCTGAAGTTGAGAAAGTGTAACTGTTGGAACCGGACCGGAAGTAGCTCAGGTTGCCGCAGTTGATAAAATCTTCACTGCACTGTTCCGGACGGCAAACGTCTACTACTACCGAACAGGTTCGGAAAATATTCAATGCGGTGTCAAAGTAATTTACGCTGATGCGGCGGGTTTGGCAGTCAACTACGGGCCAGGGCAGGGAAACGCCCGTTTGGCCGTTACTGTTAGTAAGCGCTTGCCCGGTGATTTCGTCTTGCCAGGTGAGCTGAATTGCGTTGGCACCGGTAAAGATCAGGTCGAGGGATTCGTTGGCTTCGTTTGTTTGGCTGGCGATGTCGGAGCATTCGTACGGGTTACAATCCCAAAAGCGAACCGTGCAGAAGCGCCAGCCCAGGCCATTGGAGTAACGAACGGAAATGTTGCGGATACCACACGTACCCTGCGGACGCGGATTGAGCCGTAAGGCAGTCGTGCCCGTTGCGAGGATGGTGCTTCCGTTGTTTTCGTCGATCCAACTCACGGAGTTGGCGTTCGGAGCCGTAAAAGATAAGTTCCAGGCTTCGTTCTGCTGGCTGAACGCAACATCGACATCGTTGCAGTTGAACGGATTACAGACGAATACCGTACGCAGCGCAGTTTTCCAACACCCCTCCTCAAAGTAGCGGAAGTAGTAGGCCTGGTAGAAGCAAGCTCCCGTTGTCGGGAAGGGGATTTCAATAATCCTTCCTGTCCCCTCTAAGTCCGGCTGCCCCACTGCGTACCACGATACGTCAGTTGCTCCGGCGAGGCTGAAGCTCAGGGTATAGCCCTGGCCATCGTTCGCCAGCTCAAATACGGTGGGTTCTAGCGGGGGCTCGAAGTCTACACAGTAGTTGCGGCAGCAGTAGTCTTCGCAGCCTTCTTCGTCGATTGTGGCGTAGCAGATTTCGTAGTTTCCTTCGGCGGGGAAATCGCAGACCAGGGTGCCATCGGTAAGCAGGTTGGCGTAGCTGACATCGTCCAGGTCATTTCCGTTGATCCGCCAGTTGGCCTGGTCCGGGTGGGCCGGGTCGGTAGTGCTGAAAGTGAAGTTTGCGCCACCGTTGATACCGGTCTGGAAAAACTGCTGGTTGCCGCAGGAAAAGGATAGCGTTGTTTCTCCGCACGGATCAGGGCGGCAGGCCTCCGCCTCGATGCCGCAAAGCCGGAAAGAAGTGGTCTCCGTATCAAAGTACCGAACCGTGATAAAACTGGTATCGCAGCCCTCAACTGGCCAGGGCAGTGCGATGGAATCATGACCGGTGCTGCCGGGGATGACTTGCCCCGTAGCGTCGTCGATCCAGGAGATTTGGGTCGCGTTGGCCCCGGTAAAAATCAGGTCGAGTGCTTCGTCCTCTTCGTTTTCCTGACTGGTGATGTCGTTACAATCGTACGGATCACAATCTCCGAAGCGAAGGCCGCAGTACCGGAAGCTCGCCCCGTCGAAGTAACGGAGCGTGATGTTGCGCGGGCCACATTCCCCGGCTGCGCGAGGGTCCAGACTCAAGCTTGTTGTTGCGGAAGCAAGCACTACGCCCCCGTTATCGTCGTCAAACCAGGTAACGGAGCTGGTGTCTACCGTAGCGGCGGCTAAGGACAGGTTCCAAGCTTCCTCCTCCCGGGAGAAATCAAAGCTGACGTCGTTGCATTCATACGGGTCACAGATAAAAACCTGGGTTCGGGCGGTCTTCCAGCAGCCGCCTTCCTGGTAACGGAAGGTATAGTCCGTAGTGTAGCAGTCTCCGGAGGGTAAGGGGACCGTGATGGTAGTCCCTACCCCATCGCCGGCGGGCTGGCCTCCGTAAAAAGACACCTCGGTTGCCTCCGGTACGCCGAGGGTGATATCGTATGCTGTTCCGTCTGGCCTCAGCGAGAAACTTATGTCTTCACTGACGGGTGTTGCATCCAGGCAGTAGGTCCGGCAACAGTAATTGGTACACCCATCATCATCGAGGGTTTCATAGCAAATCTCGTAGGTTCCGTCTCCGGGGATCTCGAAGGTCAGCACATCGTTTTCCAGCAGGGCCGCCGTACTGATGGTTGTGTAGGATGCGCCGTTGATGGTCCAGTCTCCTCCGGCGGGGTACGTTTCGTCGGCAGTAGAAAACGTAAACGTTGAAAGCGCGTCTCTTTGCCGGGCGAAGGACTGATCCCCACAGGTAAAAGACTCGGTGGGTGAAGGGCAGACAAAGCCCGTGATTTCGATGGTGATCGTATCGGGTGCGCCGCCCAGGGCTACGAGTATTGGTACGGGAACAAGCGCGAGGTCTCCCGTACCCGTTCTGGTGGGCATGATCTCGACGAAGTACAGCTGCCCTTCCCTGATCAGAACACTGTCCCCAAAGGCAGAAAGGGTGTCAATCAGGTTGGTTTGCTTGTCCGTCACGAAGAGCTTGTAGGGATAACCCTCAGGTGAGTCCGAAGTAAGCCTTACCACCCCGATGCCATCCGGGAGGTTGAGCCCCACCTCGGTGTTGAAGCAGTAGGTCCGGTTGTCTCCGTTGGTGTAGGGCTGATCGGCCTCAATCAAGTCAAGGCCGTTGATGATCAGGGTGGCGGTTCCTGGGGTGCAATCTTCTGCTGTTTGTGC
>CAYWMW010000038.1:0-22119 GCA_964458975.1 uncultured Lewinella sp.
TGGGCGCGGCCGCAGGTGCAAAGAAAGTTTAAGGAGAAAGTCCGCAGCCTCAATCAATGATCAGATCGTCAACGTTGAACTCGCCTAAGTGCAAAGTCTCGAAGGTGTCTCCAACTTTGAAGATTTCCTTCGTCTCGTAAGCGGCGCGCTCGGGCACAGGGTTGGTGAACCGCTCGATCTGCTTTTCGTACACGTTGATGATCCAGTACTCCTGGATATTCGCGATGGCGTAGCTGAATTGTTTCGCTCCCCGGTCGCGGCTCAGGGTGCTGTCGGATACTTCTACGACCAGGAGGAGGTCTTCCGGGTAGGGGTGGTGATCGTAGGATTCTAGATCACCCCTTGCCACAAATAGGTCTGGCTCTGGTTCGGAATCATCAACCAGTGTTATGGGGTCTTGAACACCAACCGTATAACTTTCCTCCGGAAAACGATTGATGAAGAGGCGGTTTATTTTTTTAACAATTTTACCGTGCGCAATTCCAACTGGAGACATAGGGACTAATTTTCCGAAGAGTAACTCGACCTTGTCATACTCGGTAAGTATGCCCGCTTCGATAGCGGCATGGTACCGCTCCAGCGACCACCGAAAATCGGGGAGCTTGAGAATGGTTTCCGCTTCGGATAATATCCTGGTCATGATGGTAAATATAAGAAGTGTTCTTCAAGATAACGTTCTAGGCTTACAAGTCGTTGTCCCTCGCCCCGCGCTTGGTCCTAATTTCCTTACCTCACCCTGCATCCTGCGGCTGCGCCAAAAAATGTAAAGGAGGAATGACTATTTGACTTCGGACTATTTGACTATTTGACCAACAACACCTACCTTTGCCCCGCTTTAGCGGAATCCCCTCTGTGAAAAGCCCTCCCATGCGGGTGTGGTGAAATTGGTATACACGCTAGATTTAGGATCTAGTGCAGCAATGCGTGAAGGTTCGAGTCCTTTCACCCGCACACCAAAAACTTCCCGGAAGTTTCCGGAAGTAATTTGGCCCGTCTTAACCGACGGGCTTTTTTTATCCGATCCTAACTTAAAAAATGGGTCCAACCAGCAAGTTATGCCGAACGTAACATTTGAAAAGACGAGCAACGTCACCGGTCGCCTCGCCCTGGCCATCACCAAGGACGAACTGAACGAGAAGATCGTAACCGAACTCAAGAAGCAGAAGCAGAAAGTGAGCATGAAAGGCTTCCGCAAGGGAAAGACCCCGCTTTCTACCCTCCGCAAGATGATGGGCAACCAGATTCTGGGCCAGGAGCTGGACGCGATGATCAAAGACAGTCTTTTCGGTTACATCGAGGAAAACGACATCAAACTGATCTTCAGCCCCCAACCGGTAGAAGATAAGAGTATGCCGATGCTGACGGCCAACCGCCTGCAAGACATCACCTTCGAGTACGACCTCGCCCTGGAGCCCGAATTCAAGCTCGAACTGCCTAAGGAAACCTTCGATAAGTACATCCTGGCCACTACGGACGAGTTCCTCGACGAGCAGATCGACCGCATGCTGAAGTCCGCTGGTGAAACCGAAGACATCACCGAAGGGAAAGTTGAAGAAACCGACATTCTGGACGTAACCTTCACCGAGGTAGGCCCCATGGAAGACAAGATCACCAACACCACCAAGCTCTACGTAGACTCGCTCAGCGAAGCCGGGCAGAAGATGGTGATGGGCAAAAAAATCGGCTCCACCGTAAAGGTGAAAGACATGGCCGCCATCGAGAAAGACAGCTCCCCCGCCTACGTAAACAAGTACCTCCTGGAGCTTGAAGATGCCGACACCGACATCAGCGGTAAGAAGTTCGAGATGACGATCAACTCCGCCGGCCGCGTAACCAAAGCAGAGCTCGACGAAGAGTTCTTCACCAAGTTCGACCCCTCCGGAGAGGTAACCACAGAAGCCCAGCTCCGCGAAAAAATCGCCGAAGACAACAGCCGTGGCTTCAACAGCCAGGGCGAGATGATGGCCAACTTCGAAATCCAGCGCGCCCTCGTAGAAGGCAACGACATCGAGCTGCCGCTCGACATCATGAAGCAGATCAACGACGACGACCCCTCGGACAACGACTTCGAGATGTTCCAGCGCGGGGTGAAGTGGATGCTCATCCGCAATAAGTACGCCGAAGAAGCGGAGATCAGACTCGAATACGCCGACGTTAAGGAGGAAGCTACCGCCAGCCTGTTGAGCATGCTCGGCGGCCAACGCCCTGACTTCCTCACCGACGAATTCATCGACAACTACGTAAAGCAAATGCTGGAAGACGAGAAGCAGCGCGAGCAGCTCTCCAGCAACGCCATCGAGAAAAAAATCATGGCTTCCCTGCGCGAGAAGGTGACCTTCAAAGAGAATGCACTCGATGCGGACGGCTTCAATGACCTCATTAAGGAGTTCAACGAGAAGAACACGCCTGCTTCTGAGGAGGAGTAATGTGGTTCGGTAGTTCGGTGGTCTTGTGGAGCTACCGCACGAGGCAGACATCCGGAGAGGGTTAGGATCAGAACGGTCCTAACCCTCTCCTCATTTACAGTCGCCTTGCAACACCTGCCTCTCTGTCCAACGTGCGGCAGCGACTACATTACTACCGAACTACAAGACCACATTACTTTAGTTCCAATTCCTTACAGACGAGCCTTACTCTTCCACCGGCTCAAAGTCCCCAAAATCACTGAGCGCAATCAAGCTTAAAAAGGTAAGCAAGCCGTTGAAGGCGAGGATGAGGAAGCCAAACTCGAAGCCAAAGAACCACTCCGCCGAGTAAGCATCGATGACCATCGAAAGGATGGGCGCCGCCAGGCAAACGAGGATCAGGGCGGGGATTCGGGTATTGCCCAGCAGCGTAATCTCCCGTACCCGCAGGCGCGTAAAAAGCCCAAAGGCAAACAAGCCGAGCAACGGCCCGTAGGTGTAGCCAGCAGCTTTGAACAGGCTGTTAATCACCGCCCGGTCTCCGATGCTCTTGAAGGCAACGATGACCACAAAGAGCAGTACCGAAAACCCGATATGAACGTAGAGGCGGCGCTTCCGGTCTTCGGCCAGCGCGGCTTCGTCTTTGGCTTCTTCCGTAGGCTCGTTCATGCCCAGGAAGTCTACGCAGAAAGAGGTCGTAAGGGCCGTCAGGGCACTATCCGCACTGGAATAAGCTGCTGCAACCAGGCCAAGAATAAAAACAATACCCGCTCCCGCCGGCAAATGACGCAGCGCAATACTGGGGTACAATTGATCCGACGCTTCCGGAATATCCAGCCCCACGCTGGTGGCGTAGATGTACAGCAACGCACCAAGGGCAAGGAAGAGTAGGTTAGCAAAAATGAGGACGAAGCTGAAGGCCGCCATGTTTTTCTGGGCATCCCGAAAGTTGGGCATGCTCAGGTTTTTCTGCATCATGTCCTGATCCAGGCCGGTCATCACGATCGTAATCAGGGCTCCGCTAAAGAACTGTTTGAAGAAATTGTTCGGGTCCGTCCAGCCACCTTCAAAGTAGAAAAGCTGGCTGTAGTCGCTGTTGCGAATCAACTCCACCATCCCGGAAAGGTCGGTCTCCAGCGCCTCGCCGATGTAGTACACCGTAAGCCCCGCTGCGAGGAGCATACAAACGGTTTGGAGCGTATCCGTATACACAATCGTCTTGATGCCTCCCCGAAAGGTGTAAAGCCAGATAAGCATAATGGTGATGGCTACCGTTGCCGCAAAGGGCACGTTGAGCGGGCCGGTCACAAATTCCTGCAGCACAATGGCCACCAAAAACAGGCGAAAAGCCGCCCCGATCACGCGTGAGAGCAGGAAGTAAAAGGCCCCAACCTTATAGGCGTGCGGGCCAATCCGTTGCTTCAGGTATTCATAAATACTGGTAAGCCCGAGTCTGTAATAGAGCGGCAACAGAACGGTTGCGATGAACAGATAGCCCAGTAAATAACCAAACACGACCTGCATGTAGCTGAAGGCCTGGTTGGCCCCGCCACCGCCTACGGCTCCCGGTACACTGATGAAGGTAACCCCGGAGAGGCTTGCGCCGACCATCCCCAGCGCAACGAGCGGCCACGGAGATTTCCGCCCCGCCAGGAAGAAAGATTCGTTCTCATTTCCGCTACCACGACTGGTAAGAAAAGAGATCAGAATCAGCACCGCGAAGTACACGGCGATGATGCCAACGATGGCGATCGGGGAGAGGGATGTGTTCATAGATCAGGCGCAATATAGTAATGTAGTTCGGTAGTGTCGTAAATCAGTTCACTACCGGCCCGGAACAATTGCAAAATTCCCAAACAAGCTCTAAGCAGAAAGCTTCGCTAATTCTGCTTTGAGCACACCGATAGGCTGAACGCCAGCCGCCCGGAATTTAATCTCTCCGTTCTGAAAAATAATGGTGGTAGGCATAGACCTGACGCTAAGTTTCTGGCAGATTTCCTCGTTGCGGTCTACGTCAATTTTAACCAACCTCAGCTCATCCCCCAGGTCCGTTTTTAACTGCGCCAGGATGGGGCTGTAGGCGTGGCAGGGGCCGCACCAGGTCGCAAAAAAGTCGATCAGTACCGGCGTATCACCGTTGATGAGTTCGCGGAAGGAG
Organism: uncultured Lewinella sp.; assembly: GCA_964458975.1. GTDB lineage: Bacteria > Bacteroidota > Bacteroidia > Chitinophagales > Saprospiraceae > Neolewinella. The sequence goes on from CAYWMW010000038.1 coordinate 4,564, forward strand.
GTGGTTTGCTTTTCGGCCATTTTGAAATTATTTTGGTTCGTTCTTAAACAACGCCCGGCGCGCCGTTTAGGTTAACCCCGGCAGCCTGTCGGGGAGAACCGAACCTGACCAAAATTGGATGATTCCTGCCCTGAACGATTAGTAAAATGAGGAGTTTATCGAGATAAGGGACTCATTTTGCTAAGAAGTGCAGGGCTGGAAGCGCCGATTTTGGACGGTGAGCGTTCTCTCCGACGGGCTGCTAGCTTTGGTGGTCAACCTTCTTAAAGCCGTACGAGCCCGTGCCGTTTACCATTGTCGTATCGGACGGCGAAGGCGGAGGGGAAGCCACTGGATTGTACGCGTTTCAGGGCCGCTTTAGCCGCCGCAGCATCGGTATAATAACCTACGGTTACGCGCCGTAAATTTTTACCGGGAATGCCCTCCGACTGTAGGTTGCCAAAAGACCTGACGGATTCAAACTTGCCGTCGGAGGGGTTGAATCTTCGTTCTGCAATAATTTGAATGCGGTAGGCTACCGGGTCAGTATTTTTCGCTTCGAGGCTTCCTCCTGAGGTGGGCGCGGCCGCCGGTGCAGGGGGAGGTCCGGGCATGGTTGGCGTCACAATTGTCGGTCTCGGAGGAGGGGGCGTTGGGGTACTGGGCCGTTGCTCTAAACCTCCACCTTGCACCGGCGGCCGCGCCTCCTGGTTGCCACTGCCATTCGTCGCGTCTCTGCGCAAAAAAACGGGTTGTCCGTAGAGGGAAGACCCGGTCGCACTGGTTTCTACCTGGTACTCTACACCCTGGTACCCTTCGCGGCGGATGACCACCCGGTACTTACCCGAAGGCCGCAGCTCGAAGTCGTAAACACCCGTCGGGAAAATCCGTCGTTCCAGCTCCGTCACTCCGCCTTCGGGGCTGATTTCGTAGAGTACCACCTCGGAGCCGCCGAGCTCTGCGCCCGTGGTATTGTCGTACACGATGGCTTTGAGGCGAGCCCTCCCGGCGCGGAAGTTCAAACTGTAAATGTCGGCCTCCGTAGTATTGAGTTTAGCATTTTCGTAGGCACGGTTGGAGGTCAGGTAGGCCCGTCCGCTGCCCGCCGCGAGAGACAGGCCGTAGTCGTCTGCCGAAGAATTAACCGGCTCCCCCAGGTTCTCCGGCGCAGAAAAGCCCCCCGCGCCCCCCGCCACCCGAAAGACGTCCAGCCCCCCGAAGCCCGGATGCCCGTTGCTGGCAAAGTACAGGTACCCCTCTCCGGCATCGTAGGCTGGCGTGATCTCATCACTGACCGTATTCACGGCAGCGCCGAGGTTGACCGGCGCGGCAAACGACAGTGGGTCATTAGGGTCTTCCTGCACGCTGAAGTACAGGTCTAAGCCACCCCGCCCTCCGGGCCGGTTGCTGGAGAAATAGAGTAGGTTGCGCCCTTCGGCGTCGGTTACGATGGTCGGGAAGGCGTTGTTGCTCCCCGGCATGTTAACGGCTGGGCCCAGGGCAACCGGTTGGGTCCACGCGCCAGAAATGCTCCGCTCGCCCCGGAAAATATCGCAGCGGTTGGTGGCATCTTCGCCAGTAAGCCCGCTACAGATGGTGAAGAAAAACAAGCGGCCGTCGGCGCTGAAGCTCCCCGTCCCGAAGCCTCCTTCGGCGATTACGGGGAAGCCGGGGGGCACCGTTGCCTTGGTCCATTCCCGAGCTTGCAGGCGGCTTTGGTACAGGCGGCTCTGGCCACCGGCGGTACTGGTGAAAAACAGTTGATCCCCGGCGATGGCAACTGGGCCAAACTCGTCGGCACTGGTATTGATGCCCCGCCCCGGGCGGTCAATGTCTACGACCCCCTGGCCAGCCGTACCGGCCTGCGCCAGGCGGATGCCTGCCAGTTCGTTGTTCACGATTTCAGTTACGATGGCGCGGTCGGCACCGTTGTAGCTTTCCCGAAACAGGCCGAGCTGCCGGCGGGCCTGTTCGTAGCGTCCGTCCTGTTTCAGGGCACGGCCGTACTGGAGGCCAAGGAGGGGCCAGCGCTGCTCGTCGGGGTCTAAAAGCTGGTAGGCGTTGGCCGCTTTTTTATAGTCGCGGACGCGGGAATAGAGCTCTGCGGCCTTGAATAGAATTTCCTTTTTCCGTGGTTTTTGGTTGTAGGCCTTTTGGTAATTTTCCGCTGCGGCGAGGTAGTTGCCCGCGCGGGTTTCTACTTCAGCGTTTTTGATCAGCTTTTTGTAGGGAAGCTCGGCCTGGGTAGTCGTTCGGGGGCCGCCACAAGCGAGGAAGAACAGGAGGCAAAGGCCCAGGCACCCCGTCAGGATGCTATGCTTAGATGGATTGAAGATCATTGCGTGTTGGTTCTGTAGTGCTGTAATATGCTCAATCACTTTAAGTTGGTTTTTCCGGATGTGGCGAGTAAAAAGTTGGTGCCACTTTGTTTTTGATCTGAAGTGACTAAGCCGGCAGCTTTAATAAAGTTAACCCATTATTTTTTCACCTCTGGAGATATTGCTGTAATTATTAGACAAAGAAGTGGTTTAGGAGAAAGGTAGTGTGTTTCGGATGAACGGTACCGCACCTGATGACTTCGTGAGCCAGGCGAGAGCATGGCTGCCCGCAAGACGCGGCCAAAACTACCCCCCGGAGAGTGCGGTTGTGGAGCCCTGGAAGGCAGCTGCTTTGACCCCGACCCCGTAAGCGGTTGGGACGCTCCCGCTTGGCAGGCTTCCACCATTTATGATGTGGACGGAACCTCGGTGACCTTTGGGGGCAAACTCTACACAAACCGGTGGTACACCTCCGGAGCCATACGGCCGCTACCTGGCCTGAAACAAAAAGGCTGGCAGTTGCCCCGGCGGAGGTTTACATCATTTGAGCAAAAGGAAGGTCTTGAAAAGAACAGAGCTTCTATCTTTGCCGGTGAATTCATCCCCCCAGCATCAATGCGTTTTTTCCTACTTCTGCTTTCTTCAATAATTATCTCCGGTTGTGTCGCTCCCAAAAAAGTGGACGAACTCAAAGCCTTACACGCTGATCGGGTAGCACTCTTAGAAAACGGATTGAAGATCCGTAACGACAGTATCGTAGCGTTGAACTCCTCCCTGGATCGTGCCTTGGGCGGCAACGAATTGCTGTTGACGGCACAAAGCAACCTCGAAGACAAGCTCGTAACGCAGAAAGATCAGATCGATGCCCTGAGTGGCAACCTGAACCAAACGAGCTCCCGCATGAGCGCGGAGTTGGCCAAAACCCGCAGAGAACTAGAGGCCGCTAAGCTGAAGTACGATACGCTGCTCCTGGATCAACAAAGCATCATCACCAGCTTTCAGGAAGGAGTTACCCGGGCGGAAACCGTACTGATGAACAGCCTGGAGGCCAACATCCCCGACGAGAGCTATCGCATTAATGTCAGTGCCGGAGAAGTGCGCCTTAGCGTACAAGAGGACCTCCTGTTTGAAGACCGTAAATCTGAAGAGCTAAACGAGGAGGCCGGCATTGTACTCCGTGGAGTGCTGGACGCGCTGCAAAGCGATCCGCTCCTCAAACTCATCATCATCGGGCATACCGATAATCAGCCCAACCCGCGCCGCAATACCAATAATTGGGAATACGCCGCCCTGCGGGCCACCTTCCTCGCTGCAGAACTCGCCGATACCTACTACCTGAGCCCGAACCGGGTCATCGCCGCTACCCACGGAGAGTTTGGCCCGACAACCTCCAACGCTACGCCGGAAGGGCAAAAGGCCAACCGCCGCGTAGACTTTGTGCTGCGCAATAATGTGGGGAACTTGCTGCGGAATTTTGGAAAACTGGGGAAGGAATAGCTAGCACATCAAGGTTCACAAATCTTACCACACAAGACACAAAAGTATGCGAGGTACCATACTTTTGAGGTGCTCTTGTACCTCTGGCGACCCACTTTCTGTGAATTTTGTTTTTCTGTGCTTTCTGTGGTGAAGCTGTCTCGCTCGGTCGCCTGCCACTTCCTTCAACCAGGTGTCATCCTTTCAAAAAGTGCTTTAGCTCCTAAATTAAAGCGATTTTATTTCAATTAACTTGTTTTCTATAAGTACTTGTTTTTTAATTAGTTACGAAAAATTTATCCGTTTTTAAACGTTTACATACGCATGTAAACGTAAGTATACGTATAAAAGACGACTAGCGTTTGTTGGAGCCTCCACCTTTGCATCGTCACCGATTGGAAGGGCCCGGCCCGGAACTGAAGTGGCGTATTCCCAAACCCGGCCGTGGCATACATCAACCTTCCCGCCCCGGCTGCAAACGCTTCTTATTATGAACGTACGTAACCACATCCACCTTACCGGCAACCTTGGCGCTGACCCCAAAACTGTTGTCCTCAAGACCGGCCAAACGGCCACCGAGTTCTCCCTGGCCACCAACGAGTACTACCGCAACAAGCAGGGCGAACGCCAAACCCGCACCGAATGGCACCGCGTAAAAGCCTACGGAAAACTCGCGGAACTCTTTGACCTGCACCTGAAGTGCGGCAGCCCGATCTCCATCGTCGGCACGATGCGCTACCGGAAGTGGGTAGACAAGTTCGAGCAAACCCGCACCGCCGCTGAAGTGGTTGCTGAGGAGTTCACCTTCCTCGGTGGTAGCCGCAGAGACCGTACCGAAGAGATGGTCGAGAACGCTCACGAAGACATGATGGTAGCCGAGCCCGTGGTGAAGAAGACGAATTCGCGCCGCAAAAAGTCCGGGGCCGGAACGCGTCCGAAAAAGCCGACTGCGGACATCGGCGAAGTGATCGAAGCCGTAGAAGCGCTCGAAGCGTAATACCGTACAACAGCACTTTTTATTACATCTTTTTTGCTCCGTACTGCCCGGCAGCCGTGGAACAGCCATGCGTAGCGGTTGGCCGGGCCGGAGCCTTTTACCCACAAAACAATCTTGCAATGAGTCTTAATACCAGCAACTTCATCAACCTCATCGGCCGCCTTGGCGATGCGCCAAAAACGACCACCCTTCCCAGCGGAACAACGGTCACCGAGTTCTCCCTGGCCACCAACAACTACTACCGCGACCGCGACGGCAATAAGCAAACCCGAACGGACTGGCACCGGGTGAAAGCCTTCGGTAAGCTTGCCGAAATATTCGATCAGTACCTGGATCGGGGCCGGGAGGTCTCCATCGTCGGATCCATGCGCTACAGCAAGTGGATTGATAAGCACGACCAGAACCGCACCTCGGCGGAAGTTGTCGCTGAATCCTTCTCCTTCATCGGTGGCGGTAACCGCCAGGTCGGGGATCGGGACATGTCTTCGAGCATGGTCGCCGAGCCCTCCCCGCAGGAGATGGAGGCCAAAACTCAGCGCCGCCGCGAACGTACCGTAGCACCTCTGGATGCATCCGTGCTGGAAACGGCCAACGACGACCTGCCTTTCTGATATCAAAACGATTTTAATTACTCAACCCTTCATTTAACCCCGAGCGGTCTCCTGATGGGAAGAGGTTTTCTTTTTTGCAACATGAGAATTTTGCCGCTCGACTCAACGACGTTTAACCTCGTGGAGCGCGCTGTTTCGCAAAAAAATGCAGCGGTAAGAATTCAAGCCGGTCTTTTCCTCCGAGGGGGAAAGGGCCGGTTGTTTTTTTGGCTCGCAAGCAGGATGCAAAGATGGTTTTCGGGCTCGGTTACGAAAGCCATCCTTCGGTAACCTCTTAGTCTCTACCATGAAGAAGATCATTATTCCTACTCATCTTTTTTCCAGCTGCTCCAACAACCACTTCTTTTCCGTCAACGGGCTGGTTGTCTCAATCTGCGTTTTCAACGCTGCCTTTTTCTCTCGGTCTCCGGGGGCGAGCCGGCTCATTCTTCGGACCAGGCGAACGATGTTGCCGAAGTTGTCTTTGTGCAGGTCCGAAAGCGTCTTCCGTCTTAGGTAGGTGGTCATGCTGTCCAACTGGCTGTCCATCGCGTCGTACTCATCTATTTCGTAGTAGATTTTTAGCTGGAGGGTCTTTGCAACGATGTTGTACACCGGGTGCTTGAAGTCTACCTGGGCCAACAGCGGCATACTCGTATCATAGTCTTTCTGCTCGTAGGCGAGGCGGGCGCGGGCGAAGCTTTCGGTGTTTTCGCGAATGTCTTCTTCGAGTTGATCCGTTTGGATGTCGATGAAGCGTTTGATCCAGTCGTATTCCTGAAGGCGGAGGCCGATGGTGATGACGTTGAGGTAGGTAGCACGGGTAAGCAGGTTATCCTGGGTAATTACTTTTTTGGAAAAGCCTAACCGGTACCACTCAAAGGATTCTCTGACGTAAGGGTCTCTCCCCTGGTTCATATTTGATATGCACAAATTGATAGCCATAAGTATGACGTACCTCAGGTCTACTCTACTTAGCAGATCCCCGTGCTTCTCTACGGTATCACGCAATAAACTGATGGTTGCTCCCGAGGCGTCGTCTTCCACTAAGCCGCGGTAACCATAATAATGGATGGCGAGTACGGGATACGCTTCCAGATCGAACTGCTCTACGTAGTTGACGACCTCATCCAGAAACCGAACCGAATACTCTGTCTTATACACCCGCTGGTGGAACAGCATGTTCCAGCTTGCCTTCAGTTTCTCGATCAGGTAAGTGAGGTCAAGCGTATCGGCGATTTCCTGAAAGCGTGGCTTATCCCTAAGTTGATAGTAAGTCCGGTGTTCTTCGCGTTCTAATTCGAGATTGTACTGGTTGCGAAAGTAATTCTCATTCTGAACCAGAATTTTTTCCTGAAGCTGCCCTGCTTTTTGAAGACTACGGCCGGCGGGCCCGGCGACGTTGCGCCGTCGCAACTCTTTAGCGAGCCCGAGTTGTTGGTGAAAGGGTAGGCGTTGTCCGTTCTCCCAGGCTAAGTAAGCCTCGGTGGCCTTCAGCGCCCAATGGAAAGTCTGTCGTAAACGTGCATCGCTATAAGGCTCGTCAGGGAAGATTCGCTTCCAGATACGCGTTTTACTAAGTGAAGACGTTTTAAACAAGCGGTCTTCTCCTCCAATAAGGTATGCGTGTAAAGACCTTACATCGCCGCGCTGGTTATGTATGGGGCTGTTTAACCACTTCCCTAAACGACGTACATCGGACTTGTCTAACGACTGATATATAGAAATTAGCGGATTTTTTTCAACTGTAGAGTCCATGTTTTTTCAACAGATTAAATAGTGTTTTCATTGTTCAATTTTAAGTAAACACTAGTATTTTGACTAAAAAAGAGCGTTATGAGAGATGAAAAACAGAACATTTTTTTCAACAAAGCCGTGATTGTGTTTTTTGGCTGGGCTCTTTCTGCCCTCATATTTGCATTGCAATCAACGGATAGCGACCCTCAAACACAACAAATGAAAAAGCGACTTATGGTATTGGCCTTCGGTCGTCAGTGCCAGCGTATGGCCCTGATGCTGGCCGTGCTTTGTCTCTCTTTCACCGTTGCCGCCCAAGGGTTTCAGAAAAAAATCGGCGGCCCCAAAGATGACTTCGGTCAGGCCATCCTCCAGACTAAGGACCACGGTTACATCGAGGTTGGTAGTACCAGAGGTGTTCCGGGAGACGATAACGACTTTGACATTTTCGTAGTTCGTACTGATGTAGACGGTACAACAATCTGGACCCGCCAGCACGACGAAGGCTTCATTGAACAAGCCGAAGATGTACTGGCAACGGATAATGACAGTTACCTGGTATTAGGCTTCCGGCAGGAAACCCCCACCAGCGCCGAGCAAACCTACTTGGTAAAGCTCGACGAACTGGGCCAGATCGTCTTCAGCCGCTCCTACGGTGATGCCCTTAACGACGAGCGCGGCCGCGAAATCATCGCTCTTCCCAACGAAGAGTTCCTGATTACCGGCTACCGCAAGCAAACGGGGAGCAGCCGCCGCGACATCCTTATCACTAAGGTAGACGCCAACGGAGAGCAGCTCTTCCGCACGGTCATCAGCGAAGACTTCAGCAGTGAAGGATTTGGAACCATTGCTAACCCGGACGGAACGCTCATCGTAGCAGGAACAGCCCAGGCAAGCAACGTTGCCGCTAAGGACATTGTACTTCATGGCCTCAACGCTGATGGCTCGGTACAGTGGACCAAAACCTACGGCACAACGGAGAGTAACGAACAACTCGAAAGTATCATCCGCACCAACGACGGCCACCTGGTCTTCGTCGGTTCAGCGGACAACACGAATAAAGCATTAATTGCAAAAGCGAATCTCAACGGAGATACGCTGTGGTACCACGAAATTAACGCAGGACCACTGGACGATGTACTGTACAGCGTAATCGAAGATGACAACGGCGAAAGCCTCGTCGCCGTCGGTCAAACCGTACCAACACCTTCCAACCTTGACGTACTAATGGTGAAAGTCCGGTCTGAAGATGGTCTCGTCCTCTGGCAGCGCCGCCTCGGAGACGAGGAAACGCTCGACGTAGGCGAAGACCTGGCTCAAACCCTGGACGGTGGCTACGCCCTGGCTGGTTTCAGTGCCCGTTTCGACGGTGTACTTGGCAACGAAATGGTCCTCTTTAAAACGGACAACCTCGGAGCCCTGCAAACCAACTACCTCCAGGGTAAGGTTTACTTCCCCGCCGCAAACGACTGCGGTCCCTTCACCGAAGGCGACCTCGGGCTCAGCGGCTGGCTGGTAAGGGCAGAAAGCGAAACGGCAACCTTCTTCGGAAGTACGGACTCGGTCGGTAACTACGAGTTACGCGTCGATGCTGATGTCTATCAGGTAAGCCTGCTGCAAAAAAACAATCGCTGGAACATCTGTGATCCTGACCAATTAACGGTTGACCTTACAGTTCCTTACGATTCGAGTTTCCACGACTTCGCATTGCAGCCCGCTATCGACTGTCCTTTACTGGAAGTTACCGCAAGCGCAACGCCCGCAGTCCAGTGTGATACGCAACGCATCACCCTGAATTACGGTAACTCCGGCACCGCTACTGCTGCTGATGCGAGTATTGAATTCGTACTAGACGCTAACCTCACCTACCTCTCCTCCGACATTGCGCCGGCGGAGCAAAACGAAAATACGCTGGTGTTCAACATCGGCAACCTGGCTCCTTCAACGGAAGGAACCATTGACATCACGGTCCGCGTAGCTTGCAACAACATCGTTGCTGGCGAAGCGATCAGCTCCCAGGCAACGATCTTCCCCCTGATCGAATGTGCTCCGGTGAGTGACGACTGGGATGGCTCCAGCATTGTGGTAACCAGCCGCTGTGATCGGCTAGAGGGCTTGTCCTTCAGGATCACAAACGTTGGCCTGAACCCGATGACGCAGACAAGTAGCTACGTGATCGTTGAGGACATCGCCTTGCGCACTCAGGGAACCTTCATGCTGGAAAGCATGAGCGCTGAAGTAATCGGCATCGACATCCCCGCAGGGGAAGAAGTCGGTACCTACCGCCTCATCGCGGAGCAATCCGAAGGCCACCCCGGGAGCTTGTTCCCAACCGCGGTAGCCGAAGGATGCCAAACCATAAATAACGACGACACTGGTTTTACCACCGGTTACGTCGCACAGTTTCCCGATAACGACGGGAACCTTAATATTGACATTTTAACTCAGGAAGTCGTTGCGCTGGATGAAGGCGCAGCTTTACAATTAGTAGCTTATCCCCGAGGCTACCAAGATTCTATCATTATCCCAAAAACAGACATTGAATATTCGGTATTCTTCGCGCTGCCGGGCAACGACTCCTACGAACGCGTGGTCATCCGCGATACCCTCTCCGATCTGTTGGATTTCAACAGCCTGGAAATGGGTGCCGCGAGTCATCCCTATGATTTTGTCCTTTACCAGGGCGGAATTTTGAAGATCACGTTTGATTCAATCCGAATTTTTTCAGGCGGCGGCACGGGGGAAGCTGATGCGGGTACCCAACGGGGCTATGTCTCATACCGACTATCCCAAAAACCGAATACTACAACGGGTTCCGTTATCAGAAATCGTGCTGCCGTTTATTTTGACTACGCGTCACCAATGTTCTCCGAAGAGGTACGACATGTGGTGGGTTGCAACGACCTCTACGACGAGGCAGGTTGCTTGCTCACTTCCAATCGTGATCTGCCAAGAGCCGTAGGTGTAAACATAAAAACGAGCCCCAACCCAACGAGTGATCGTACAACGGTACAAGTCACGGGCTGGAAAACGCTCAACACAGAATTCAACTTCCAACTTTTTGACGCTACCGGGCGCAAAGTCTTCCGGGAAACGTTCAGAGGTGACCAGCTTGAGTTCACTCGTCCTAATATTGCCGCAGGCAGCTATTTTTACGAGGTTCATACCAATGAGTTTTTCGTTGGTAGCGGACAAATAACGTTTCAATAACATAATAGCCCAACCGAATTAAACGTTAGGTTGTTATCAAAATATATCAGTGGTAACCACACCACATTAAGAATTTTTAGGTCGTCTTTTTTTTTCATGAGATTATGATTGTTTGTGCCTGATCGCTTTGCGATCAGGCTTTTTTTTGCCCCTACCTCTCCTCTTTATCGGGTAAGAACCATTGATTTGGCGTTCCTTAAGGCACGGTTGCAGGTGCAAATACTGTTGAGCACATAGGGATGCCGCGAGAATAATTTTTGCTTTTTCAGGCTTTATTGCGGAGGCACTCTCCTGACGCAAAAGCCTCTCCTGCCCAATTACCATCCGTATAATAAATTTGATAGTCTGTATACCGACAAAAGCACTACGAATACTAATTTTTATCAGATTATCTCCTTACCTAGTTGCTGATTTCGATTCCTTTCTTTCTACACGCCATTAAAATTATCATGAAAAACCTTCTCCTTTTTCTGGCCCTGGCCAGCAGTTCTTTTATTGCCGTAGCTCAAAATTCCATCCCACTTGTTTCTGCTGTTGCACCGGCAGACCTCAACCGCCCGGTTGAGCTGGAAGAATACGAGTTAGTCACTTTAGACCTCGACCGCTTTAAAAGCTTCGCCGAGGTACCTTCCGGAGAAGCACTTCGCTTCTCCTTACAAAGTCCGCTCGGCTCCAAAAGCTTTTCCCTTAATCGGTTTGAACAACGGAGCAACGACTACGCCGCCAGCTTCCGGGATGCTTCAGACCGTAAGCCCAGCGCCCAGTGGGCTGGCCCTGGAGCCAATTTCACCATCGACGAAAACTTCGTGCTGGGCCGTTGGCAGGAAGCAGGCGAAGCCGTTCACCTCGAACCTCTCTGGCTTCAGGTACCCGATGCCCCGCGCAACCTCTACGTAATCTACCGCGAGAGCGACCTGATCGCCACGGACAGCCGAAGCTGTATGCTCGTTGAAGCAGAGCATACTGCACCGCCAGAAGATGGAAAAGTAAGCGAAGGCAAAATGATGGGCTGCCTCACCGTCGAAATAGCACTGGCCGCAGACCTCTTCCTCTACCAGGCCCTAAACAATAACGCCACAAGTGTTGAAAACTTCATGCTCGGAGTTTTAGCCGATGTACAAACAGACTACGACGATGCTTTCGCCGACGAGCTCCGCTACGAAGTAACCGGAACCTACATCGCTACTTCAGCTAGCACCGACCCCTGGTCAAATACAACGGACCCCGCTTCCCAATCACCTCCGAACTCCCAAAATTTTGTTGGTATCCTACCTGAATTTACAGAATGGGGCAACGACAATGGCTTCTCCGGGGCTGAATACGACGTAGCCACCCTCTGGACGGGAAGAGACCTGGACGGAAGCACCGTCGGTATCGCCTGGACTCCCGGTGCCTGTAGCTCCATTCGGTATAATGTATGTGAACGCTTCTCTGGCTCAGCTACCTCCCTGCGGGTACTATGGTCGCACGAACTGGGCCACAACTGGAATGCTAACCACGACGGCTCCAACGGTTTCATCATGTCTCCAAGCGTCAACGCTACGAATACCTGGAGCCAAAACTCCATCAATAGCATCGAGAGCTACTATGGAAATAGCGACTGCCTGACCTCCTGCGCTGTAGCGCCCGTAGCGAGTGCCATGACTTTGTACAATAAAGTTTTCACCGGCAGTAAAATCCCCTTTGAAGACCTGACCACCGGCTCGGTGGAAACCCGCACCTGGAGTTTCCCCGGTGGTGTTCCCGCTACTTCAAACTTGCGCTTTCCCGTTGTCACCTACCCTACACCGGGCAGCTACGTAGCGTCCTTAACGGTGACCGGGCTCGGAACCTCCAGTTCGGCCAGCGTCAACGTAGATGTTGCCTCGGAATTCGGCCGGGTAAAACTTCTGAGCTACAATAATTTTGAGGAGAGTTTTGGCGAACTTACCATCGAAAACCCCGACAACGCCAACACCTGGGTCGCAATCAATACTTCGGGCAACAGCGGTTCCGTAGCCCTTGGCATCGATAACTACAATAATAACTTCCCCGGCCAGATTGATCGCCTGCAACTTCCCGTTCAGGACTTTTCCAGCCTGAGCCTACCCGTCCTGGAGTTTGAATACGCCTACCGCCCTTTTGATGCTATTTCCATTGACGAGTTGCGCGTCCGGGTGAGTACAGACGGGACAAACTTCACCGAAGTCTACCGGGGCCGGCAAGGGGAGAGTCAGCCGTTTTCGACCGGCCCCATCGAGCGGAACAGCTTTATCCCTCGTACGGCTGATGACTGGTGCTCCACCGCTCCGGAGTGCATTGAGATTAACCTCAGTGATTACATCGGCGCGCCGAACGTATACATCGAGATCGAAAACCTGAACGACTACGGCAACAACATCTGGGTAGACAACATCGTCTTGAGCAGCATCGTGAACGCCGTACTACCCGTAGAATGGCTGGCTTTTAACGCCCGCGCAAACGGTAAAAATGCTAGCCTGGACTGGGCCGTTGAGCAAACGGAAGACAACGCTGGCTTCCACATCGAGCGCACCGGAGCCACGGACAATAACTGGCAAACCATCGGTTGGGTACCAGCTGAAACAGATCAAGCAACGGCCAGCTATACGTACACCGACCAATCGGTCAGCCCCGGCCAGACCTATCTGTATCGTCTTCGCCAAACCGATAACGACGGGCGGGAAAGCTTCTCCGCTATCCGGGAGGTGCGCTTCGGCAGCCTGAGTACCTCCAGCCTTTTCCCTAACCCCGCTAAGTTGGAGACGCGTCTGCAAACAAGCTTTGAGGAAGGGGCTTACGAGTTGCACAACGCCGCTGGCCAGAAAATACTCAGTGGTCGCGTAGCCGGAGGAACTGCTACCCTGGAGATTGAAGCACTACCCGCCGGGCTTTACTTCCTACGCCTGAACGGAGATGGTGCAGAAACGGAAGTCTTACGGCTCATGAAGCAGTAGTAACTTCCTGACCCCGGCCAAAGATTGTACCTTCACCTTCGGAATCTATTTTCTTTGCCTTTGCGCTACCTCATTTGCTCGTTGTGTTTGTTGTTGTTACCGATCTCCTTTTTCGCACAGGGGAGGCATAATCCGTTTGAGTTGACGGCACGGCTGCCGGTGCAAAGTTCGGTTGAAGAGGCCGACTCTTTACCGCAGATGAGGGTAAGCGATAACCCCTTCGATCTCCGCCCAGCGGGCCTTGCTCCTTCAACGTCCTCTGCACCTGCGGCCGCGCCCAAAAATAGACGGCTAGGTGACCAACCGAACGGTCCGCTCGTCATCCAAACCGCAGACCCCAACAAAGGAAAAGGCGCACTGCTGGCCATCCACGTCACCCTGCTCATCATCCTGGCGGGCTTGTGGTTGCTCTTTGGTGGCTTGCTGCGGCAATGCCTGCGGGCGACCATGAACGACGGCATCATGAACCAACTCTACACCCGCCGATCTGGCGGAGAGCTGGGCGCACTTTGGGCTTGTTACGTCTACTTCTTTCTGGCGGCAGGCTTTTTTATCTACCTGCTTACGGCAAATATTGATATTGGCCTCAATTACGGAATATGGAGAAGTTGGCTCACCTACGCCCTGGCGATGGCCGCCGTTCTTGGGCTGAAAAACATGATTCTCGTATTGTTTTCCTTCCTCTTTCCCGTTCGCAAAGAAGTGAGCCGTTACGTATTTGCACTGATGATCTTTGCTATTCTTGGTGGCGTATTCATCGCGCCGATCAACCTGCTGGTCAGCTACGCACCCGAAGAATGGAAAACGACCTTCCTCTACGGCGGAGTGATAGGCCTGATGACCATTTATGGCCTGCACCTGATACGAGGAATGTTCATCGCCAATCGCTTGTTTTTCAGCAGGCCCGTGCATTTTTTATTGTATATTTGCGCCGTTGAATTGGCTCCTCTATTGCTGATCTACTACTACGTGAGTGGCTTACTTCCCTGACGTGAGAGACACCACCCCATTTTGAGATCAAGGACGAAAATTATGAGTATGGCAGCGGCACCTGAGAAAACGAAGAAGGCATTAAAACCCGTTCGTACCATTTTGGTATCCCAAAACGAACCCGAGCGTAACCCGTTTGCGCGGTTGGAAAAAAAGTACGACCTCCAGATTGACTGGCGGCCTTTTATAGAAGTAAAAGGCCTTACCGAAAAGGAGTTTCGCAAGGAACGCCTCCGCCCGGATGAGTTCTCGGCGATCATCTTCACCTCCAAGCTCGCCATCGAACACTTCTTCCGCCTCTGTAAAGCGATGCGCATCGAAATGAGCCAGGATACGAAGTACTACTGCATGACCGAGGCCATCGCCAACTACCTCCAAAAATTCATCGTTTACCGTAAGCGTAAAGTTTTCTTCGGCCAGCGCACCATCCAGGACCTCGCCCCTACCCTCAAGAAGCACCGTAGTAAGGAGAAATTCCTGCTGCCAACTGGTAACCTGGGCTCCAAGTTTGTTTCGGAATACCTCGACGAGAATAAATTTGACTGGACGCCAGCCGTCATGTACCAAACCGTTTCCGCAGACCTGAGCGACCTGGAAGAGGTCTTCTACGACATCCTCATCTTCTACTCGCCCCTCGGCATCGATTCGCTCTACGAGAACTTCCCCACCTTCGAGCAAAAAGAAACCCGTATGGCGGTTGCTGGCCGCAAAACAACCAAGGCCTGTGAAGACAACGGCCTGGTGGTCGACATTGCCCCCGTACCACCAAAAGTGCCGAGTATGGAAATGGCCCTCGAAAATTACCTGAAGGAAAGCAACGCATAAGACTTGCTTCAACGGGTATGAAAAAATCAGGCTTAACCCCGGAAGATCAGCGGCTACTCAACCGTTTGCGGGAAAGATTGCAAACCGCAGAACTCCCCGGCTTCGCTGCCCAGCGAACCATGGCCCCCGCTGTGCGCGGTAAACCCGCCAACCCGCCCAAAGACGCTCGCCGGGCCTCAGTACTCGCCCTGTTTTACCCTTCTGCTGATGAAGGGCTGACCCTGCTTTACATCCAGCGTACGAGCCCGAAACGGGACCGCCACGCCGGGCAAATATCCTTCCCCGGCGGCTCGGTCGACCCCGGAGATCGCGACGCAGAACATACCGCTCTGCGCGAACTGGAAGAAGAGGTCGGCGTGCCTCAGGCCTCCGTGGAAATCCTCGGTGGACTTAGCCCACTCTACATTCCGGTTAGTAATTTTATGGTTGATCCTTTTGTGGGTTGGACGCCAAAAAGACCGACGCTCCTGCTGCAAGAAAGTGAAGTTGCGCGGGTACTTGAGTTGCCCTTTGCAGACTTCTTTACCGCTGAAGCCCGCCGCAGTGGACCACGCAAACTAGTAAACGGAATGACCTTGCCGGATACGCCTTTCTGGTCTGTCCAAAACGAAGAAATCTGGGGCGCAACGGCAATGATGACGGCGGAGTTGGTTGGGGTCGTGGAAGGTTAAACGTTTTCGTTCAGCACCATCTCTGCCCCCTTTTCGGCAATCATGTATACCGGCGCATTGGTGTTGCCACTCACGATCTTTGGCATTACGCTGGCATCGATGACGCGCAGGCCCGCTATGCCTTTTACCCGTAGTTGATCGTCCACCACGGCTAGTTCATCGTTGCCCATTTTGCAGGTGCCTACCGGGTGATAAATGGTCTCAACCTGTTGCTGAATGTGCCGCCAGATGGCATCGTCCGAACTGGTGTCGGGCGGAGAGAAACGGCGTTTGCGGTGGTGGTTGAAGGCGTCAGCGTCCATCACTTCAATGGCTTTTTTGGTGGCTTCCAGCATCACTTTTCGGTCGTTTTCGTGGGCGAAAAAGTTGGGTTGGATGAGCGGATGGTCTTGTGGGTGGCGCGAACGCAGGTGCAAAGAACCCCTTGAGGCAGGGCGCAGTAAGGACGGTAGAATCGTAAACCCATCCTCCCGATCCGGGAAGGTTCGGTAGTCGTGAAAATCGGAGCCATAGCCTTCCCCGACGTGAAAAGACGAGAAGTGAAACTGGTAATCCACCCGCTCCGGACTAAGCGTACTTGAACCAAAAGCCACGGCCTCCAAAGGGCTGCTGTTGAAGACGCCTTTGCCCCGCACCAGATAGTCTACCGCAGCCCGCGCCATCGGCAAGGGGCGAACGTAATGGTTCTGCCCCTCCTGCTGGTTAGAGAGTGCTCCGATGGGGCAGAAGAGATGGTCTTGCAGGTTTTTGCCGACGCCCGGAAGGTTCTGGATGCAGTCGATTCCATGTTGCTTTAGTTCATCGCGGTCACCGATGCCCGAAAGCATCAGTAGTTGCGGGGAAGCAAAGGAGCCCGCGGAAAGAATCACCTCCCGTTGAGCCGTAAATTTTTGTGGCGTTCTGGCTTCTTTACCCGCCATAACGCCCACGGCCCGGTCTCCCGCAACGACGATGCTGGAGACGTGGGTATTGGTGAGTACCCGGAGGTTTTTACGCGCCATCACCGGCTTGAGAAAGGCGGAGTAGGCGGAGTGCCGCCGGCCGTCTTTGATCGTAAACTGGAAGAGCCCGGCCCCGGCCTGCCGCTCGCCGTTGTAATCATCGTTGCGGGCGAAGCCTTGTTCTGCGCAGGCGTTTACGAAGGATTCGGCGAAAGGGGATCGGTAGCGGTTAGGGAATTCGACGTGGAGCTCTCCGTTTTGGCCATGGTAGCGGTTGTTAATATCGGCGTTGTCTTCGTGGCGGGTGAAGTAGGGGAGCACGTCGTTGTAGCTCCAACCTTCGTTGCCGAGGGCGGCCCAGTCGTCGTAGTCGGCGCGGTTGCCGCGCACGTAGGCCATGGCGTTGGTGGAGCTGCTGCCGCCGAGCACTTTGCCCCGTGGCAGGTAGATCTTACGCCCAAGCAGTTGATCCTGCGGCTCCGACCAGTAGCCCCAGTCTACCGAAGTGCGGTGCAGCTTCGGGTAGCCCGCCGGAATGATGATGTTGGGGTTACGGATCGGGCCGCCTGCCTCGATGAGCAGGACCTGGTTTCCCGGGTCAGCGGAAAGCCGGTTGGCAAGCAGGCAGCCTGCGGAACCAGCGCCGATGATGATGTAATCGTAGGCCACGCCGCAAATTAGCGAATTTTCGCTATACGGCCCCGGTGGGACTTTGCTCAGGGTGTATAACAGATTGCAGGTTCGTGAATGTTTTTCGTGGTTTCACAGCTAGTACAGCGTGCAGAAGTCAGGCTGCCGCTGTACCATTGAGTAGTAGGCTGTCTAATCTGACGCGTTCAGCCCGTGGTAACCTCACCCCATCCCCTCT
>CAYWMW010000039.1:0-2892 GCA_964458975.1 uncultured Lewinella sp.
CCTAGTTCCTAGTTCCCTAGTTCCTAGTTCCTAATTTCTAGTTCCTAATTCCCAGTTCCTAATTCCCAGTTTCTAATTCCTAATTTCTACTCTCAATGGCAACCTTTCCTTCCGACGCCACCCCTAAGAAATCTTTCTGGAAACGCCCGGAGGGCGTTACCGGGCTGATTTTCCTCGTCGCGCTAATCGCGGGGGGCGCATTTCTGGCGTCTGCCTTCTGGGGCGTAATTTGGCCGTTCATCACTACCACCATTGGTATTGTTGTGTCTTTGGCGGTGCTGGGTACCATACTTTTTGCCGTGCTCGACCCCCGAACCCGGGCGCTGTTCGGCTACATGTACAAAAGTGCCATGCGCACCATTACCGGCCTGTTCGTCAACATTGACCCGATCGGAATTCTTAAGAGCTACATCGAAAGCCTGGAGCAGAACCTTCAGGACATGCGCAAGCAGATCGGTAAACTGCGTGGTCAGATTCGCCAGCTACAAACACTGGTAGCTACCAACGAATCGGAGATCAACAAACAACTGAAGCTCGCCAAACTCGCCAAAGAACGCGACAAGAAACAGCAGATGATCCTCAGCAGCCGCCGCGCGGCTCGCCTGCGGGAGAGTAACCAAAAGTACGGGGCACTACTGACGAAAATGGACGTACTCAGCCGCGTCCTCAACAAAATGCACGACAACTCCGAGGTGCTCCTCGAAGACACCCGCGACCAGGTAGAGCTACGGATCATAGAGCGCAAAGCCATCCGCGCCAGCCACGGAGCAATGTCTTCGGCCATGTCCGTCATCAACGGCAATCCCGATCAGCGGGCCATGTTCGACGCGGCGATGGAAGGCATCGCCAACGACGTCGCCAATAAGGTCGGCGAAATGGAACGGATGATGGACCTCTCCAACGAGTTCATGTCTTCCGTAGACCTGCAAAACGGCGTCTTCGCCGACGAAGGCCTGCGGATGCTGGAAGAGTGGGAGAAAAAATCTGACCTCATGCTCGCCGGCGGCCACATCGAGCTCGACAAAGTTGCGGAGCAAACCGGCACCGAGGAAGTCCTCGACCTCGACGATATCCCACGTAAGGAGAAGGACGTACAGCGCCGGGGAGGGGAGAAATCTGGGGGGTATGACTCCTTTTTTGAGTAGTTTGCCAGCGTTTAGCAATCAGCAATCAGCAATCAGCAATCAGCTTTTAGCATTAAGCATTTAGGCCCGTTACGCATGCGTGACGGGCCTAAATGCTTAATGCTAAAAGCTGATTGCTAAAACCGTTCCTCCAGCCACGCGCCAATAGCCTCCAGGGCCGTAGGGTCAAACGTAACGTCAATCGTTCCGTACTCCGTAGGTGATCCGGTTTCGGCTGGTTGGAAGAGATGGTTGAGGCCGAGGAGGGGCGTGATGGTCACGTCCTCATTTCCGTTGATGGCCATGATTTCGGCGATGGCGTTCAGGTTGGTCATTCCGTCTACCTGGGTATCGAGCAGGCCGTTGATGGCCAGGACGGGAACGTCGAGGCGGCTGAGAAAGTCCTTGGGCTCGAAGGCGATGAAGCGGCGCATCCAGGGGCCGGAGAGCGGGTTGACGTACTGGGCGTTGAAGGCGCGGGGATCGACGATGCTTTTTTGCAGCGCCGCCGGCAGGTGCTTAAGTTGTTCTTCGAATACGCCGTAGAGGCCTTCGACGTAGTCTTCCTGGCTGAGGCCGGGGTTGTCCTTGATCCAGGCGTAGGCGGCGCGCAGTGCGGGCTCGTCGCGGCGGATGAGCATTTCCGGCTGGCCCATCGAGCGGCCTACCTGGCGGCGTTGGT
This sequence comes from uncultured Lewinella sp., assembly GCA_964458975.1. GTDB lineage: Bacteria > Bacteroidota > Bacteroidia > Chitinophagales > Saprospiraceae > Neolewinella. Next base: position 1,807 of record CAYWMW010000039.1, read on the forward strand.
CGAGCATCAGGCTGTCGATGGAAACGGCGGGGGCGGCCAGGAGGATTACGAAGTCGAGGGCTTCATCGCGGGTAGCGACGACGGGGGCGATCATGCCGCCTTCGGAGTGGCCCGCTACGCCGATGGGGACGTTTTTCATGCCCTTCAGGTCGCGTAAATAGGCGACGGCGGCGGCGGCGTCGAGGGCAAAATCATCGGTGGTCGAAGACCGGAAATCTCCGGTGGATTCGCCCACGCCGCGCTCGTCGTAGCGCAGCACGGCGTAGCCCAGCCGGGTGAGGTAATCGCTGAGGACGAGGAAGGGGCTGTGGTTGATCTGGCTGCCGAGGTAGGCGTTCCGATCCTGCGGTCCGGAGCCGGAAACGAGGACGATGGCGGCCTTTGGCTTGCCGGTGCTGGGCTGGGTGAGTTCGCCCACCAGCTTCACGTCTTCAGCGCCGCCCGTGAACGAGACGGCGGTTTTTTGGTAGGGGAAGTCCGTCGGGTCTTGCGGCCGGGCGGTGATGGTGATCGGGCCATCGCCGATGGGGTAGGCCTGGGGGCGGTGGCGGGTGAATACGACGGGGAAATCCTGGTTGGCCTGGCTGAAGATGCCGCGCAGTTCTTTACCGTCCAGAATCGCATCGATGGTTACCCCGGTCCGGGTCTCTTTTGCGGAGAATTTTGTGCCTTCAAACGTTACCGATGCCAGGGGAATCTTAGCCTTGGTTTGCGAGGGGCTCGTCATTGCACCTGCGTACGCGCCCGCATTATTCTCAATTTCTAAACCGATCGGAAGCTTGGTGCCCATCGCGTTCAGAATTGTGTACCAGTTGCCAGAAACGTCCTCCTGAGCGGTAAGGGGAGAAAGGAAAAAGGTTAAAAGACTTAGGGCATAAATAAAGCGCATCATAGGAGTAGTTTTCGGGCGCGGACGCCGGTGCAAAGTAAGTTGTACAACAGGGGGATGTTACCTCAAAGTTCGCTCTTCAAGACGATTAGGCTCTGTTGAAGTCACCCTTGGGTAATTCCCCTGGTCGAAGCACGCCGCGCGTGCGTAGGCCACAATAGTAGCACCCGCGGCGAGGATTTGACAAAAACCCTCTC
>CAYWMW010000039.1:2902-12324 GCA_964458975.1 uncultured Lewinella sp.
TTTTGTTAACCCCCGTGGCCCCCGCCCGGGGGGGGGGCGGCCCACCACTATCGTAGCACGCGCGTCTCGTATGTCCCAATCCCCTTCTCCTTCAGCCAGTCCTGCTGCGCCCGCAACCGCCGCAAAAAGTCCTCATAATTCCGCTTGGGCTGCGCCGTCCAGCCGACCTCGGCGAGGGCGAGGAGGCGGGGAAAAGTGAGGTAGTCGATGTCCTCAATGTTGCGGATGGTCTCGCCCCAGAGGGGCGATTCTACGCCCAGGATGTCGGCATCGGTGATGCCGGGGACCATCGCTTTGGGGTCCCAGAGGTAAGCGGAGTCGACCTCGATGTAAGCGGCCCAGTGGAGGCCGATGCGGCTCAGGCTGTCGTACTGCATATCGAGGTAGGTGCGGGTGGCGGGGCTGAAGAGCACCTGGGCACCGAGTTTTTTGGCCATCAGGGCGTATTCGGTGTGGTTCCAGAGTTGGACGACGCTGCCTTCGGCGAGGCCGGCGATGGCGACTTCGTCCCAGCCGATGGACTTTTTGCCGTGCGAAATCACGATCTCCTGGGCGCGGCGGATGAGCTTCACGTAGTCGTCGTGCGGGGTGACGGCGCTTTCGTCTCCGCCGATGTGAAAGTAGGGGCCGGGGGTGATGGCGGAGATTTCACCCACTACTGCGTCGATGAATTCGTAGGTCACTTCTTTGTTTGCATCCAGGGTGCTGAAGCCGACCTCCGTGCCGGTGTAGGGATCGCGGGCTTTGCCGTCCAGGTTCAGCTCGGCGTAGGCGTTCAGGGCGGCGTTGGTGTGGCCGGGCATGTCGATTTCCGGGACGATGGTGATGCCCTGCGCCGCTGCGTAGCGGACGATCTCTTTATAATCCTCCTGCGTGTAGTAGCCGCCGGGCGTACCGTCTACCTCGAAGCGGCCACCGATCTCGGCGAGGCCGGGCCAGGATTTTATCTCGATCCGCCAGCCCTGGTCGTCGCTCAGGTGCAGGTGCAGGTGGTTGATCTTATAGGTGGAGATACGGTCGATGACCTGCTTGACGGTGTCGACACCGAAGAAAGTCCGCGCCACGTCGAGCATGTAGCCACGGTAGGCGTAGCGGGGCTGGTCGGTGATGGTGCCGGCGGGGAGGAAGAGGCCACGCTCGGTGTTGGGGCTGAAGGCCACGACTTGCTCCAGGGTGATGGCTCCGTTGAAGAGCCCGGCCTGGTCTTTGGCGCTGATGCTGATGCCCTCGGGAGCGATCTGGAGGAGGTAGGCGCCGTCTTTTAATTGCAGGCTTGGGTCCATATTCGTAGCCAGGGGGAGGGGCGGCACATCTTTGCCTTTCAAGTAGGCTATTGCACCTGCGTCCGCGCCCTCATTCGCGTGCGTATCGCCGGGGTTCACGTACAGGTAGCCCTCTGAATTAGAAATTTCCACTGGCAGCGGCACCAGCGGCAGGTCGCTCAGCGGCGGCATGGCGGGCGGCGGCGGCACGTCGTTGCCGCAGGAAAAGAACAGGAAAACAAACAGTAGAGGTAGTAGATAACGCATGATCGATGTTTTGGACGGGAAGATACAATTTAGTGGCGCAGACGCAGGTGCAAAGAAAGTTTTCGGAGCCCGTCTCCTCCGCATTTACACGGCCCTTCAAGCGGATGGAGACGGCACACGGAATATCCTGACCGCTCTCCCTGCTTGATTAAGAGTGTGTTAAGTTGCCGTCATTTACTTAAAGGATACCTCCTGCGCAACTTTTTTTCGTTATTTGATGGTTACCTTAGCGAAGAACACTATAACCTTAAACTAAACCTCGTAACCATGACTTCAACTCCACTAACCGACATGAAATGGCGCCGCCTGGATGGCCGCTCCATCGATCTGCCCATCGCGGAAGCGGTGCGTACCACGCTCGTCCGGGAACAGGAGGCGGGCCATAAACTCAAGGTCTGCATCGGTACCGACAGCCAGGTGCGGGGCAAGGTGACTGAGTTTGCTACCGTGATTGTGTTCCTGCGCGAAAAGAAGGGCGGCTTCATGTACATCACCAACTATAAAAGTGAGCAGAAGATGTCCATCCGCGAACGGATGATCCTCGAAGTAGGCCGCTCCGTAGAGATCGCCTACGCGCTTTGTAACCTGCTGGACGAGCACAAGGTCGCCCTTGAGGTCCACGCCGACATCAATACCGACCCCTCCTTCAAGTCCAACGTGGCGCTGAAGGAAGCCATGGGTTACATCCTCGGGATGGGCTTCGTTTTCAAGGCCAAACCCAATGCTTTCGCCAGCTCTGCTTGTGCGGATAAGGTTTGCTGATCTTAATGATATTAATTTGTTGAAATATAGCCCTGACTTGCTTTTGGTGAGTTGGGGCTTTTTAGTGGTTTAATGATAGGCTGTCTAATCTGCTGGTCTTCTCCCGTAGCGACCTCACCCCAAACCCCTCTCCAACACGTTTCGCCCGAGGCTCAACGGAGAGGGGCTCGTCAGAGGTAAACGCTTCGCGTTTTGGTAGTAAAAACCCGTCATGGGTAATAACCGACAGATTAGACAGCCTAGGTTTAATGACCTTGTAGGCGGTCAGTTAAAATAGGCATCCGGGTGTTTTCTATACCGCACTTATTGTCTGCTATAAGAAACTTGAGGTAGTTTTTTTCGAAGAGAAGCGTGTCCACCAATACGCCGCCACAATACTTGATGCTTATGTTTTATTTTGGTAATTAACTCGCCTTAGAAAGGCTCGGCCAGGGCAGCGATTATTCCAGCGTGCCGTAATTCAGCCAATTTGTATAGGTCCTAAGGCCGCCGCCAGTTTGAATACTGGAACAGCTCAACCCCCAACCAACAGGAAGCTCGTACAGTATCAATTATCCACCAATTTAATGAACTCCTCCAGCTCCGCCAGGTGCGCCTCAAAAGCCTCCCGTCCCTCAGCCGTAGCGCGGTAAGAGGTCTTGGGTTTATCGTCCACAAATTTTTTCTCTACCTCAATTTGCTTCTCCTTAACGAGGGCTTTGAGGTGGCTGGCCAGGGAGCCGTCGGTGAGTTTGAGGCTGTCGCGCAGGGAGACGAAGTCTGCCCACTCGTTCACCATCAGGATGGCCATGATACCCATGCGGCTGCGGTGGTTGAAGAGCTTGTTCAGGCCGCCGATGGAGACCTGCGTTATGGTTGGAGCGTTTTTCATGTCATATCATATTTGCGGTACATCCAGATGCCGTAGGCGATGTGTAGTACGCCGAAGCCCAGTGCCCAGAAGTACAAGCCGTACCCGATGAAGAAGCAGGAGATCAAGCCAAGCGTAATTTCCATATAGCCGAGCCAGGAAAGCTCCTCGCGGGCGTAGCCGCTTCCGTTCAGCAGGCTCAGCCCGTAGAAGATCAGCGTTGCCGGGCCGATAAATCCGCCGTGCTCGTGGTAAATTAAGGCCAGGCAGAATACGCCGCCTACGGCCAGGGGGAAGAAGAGGTGCCAGGCAAGCTTATAAGTCTTGGTGTGGAACAGCTCCTGCCCCAGTCGTTTTGCCCGCTTGACCGTGAAGAAGTACCCGCAAGCTACCGCCCCAGCTAAAACCCCCATCGCCGTGACGATCAGGAAGGGTAGGGGAGCAATGCCCCAGGGGTGATCCGCCGTAAGGTATACCGACCGGCTGATGAACAGCAAATCTTCCCCACCCGCCCAACGGTAGGCCACCACCAGCGCACAGCCCGCCAACGCAAAAAGACCAGCGCCGACTCCTGAGAGCCCGCTCAAACCCATAAAGTAGCGGCTCCGCTCCATCAAAGAACGAATCTCGCGGAGGTCATTGATGGGGTTGGCGATTGTTTTGGACATGGTAGAACTTTGGAATGCAAAGTTAGGTTGAAGGTTTGATATTTGCAACTAACCCCCCACCACACCCGTTATTCAAGGAATCACACCAAACAATCCTTAATGACCAAAATCGATAAAGCCGAAGTCCTGGCCCGGAAAACCAAGCTAGAAGCCTGCAAAAAGCACCTGAAGGGAGAATTTGTAGGCATCGACCATATCATCGATAGCCTCGTAGATTATATTCAGATTTGGTACCTCATGCCGGAAATCCTCAACCGGCCCATCATCCTTAATCTTTGGGGAATGACCGGGGTGGGCAAGACCGACCTCGTGCGCAAGCTGGTTAAGTTCCTGGATTATCAGGACCGCTTTGCCGAAGTAGAACTCAGCAATACCACCGCAAGTACCTGGGCTTCTTCGGTCTCTCAGATCCTAGCGGAGAACGACCTTAACGACGAGCAACCCGGCATCGTTCTCTTCGACGAAATCCAGCGCTTCAATACCATCGATAACGACGGTAGCCCCCTGAACAAAACCCAGTACGCTGACTTCTGGGAGCTCCTCAGCGATGGCCGCCTGAGCCGTAAGACCAAGCAAAACGTAGACAACTTCCTCTTCAACTATACCACCACCAAGCAGCAAAACGCCGCCGCCCGTAAGCGTGGGGAAGAAGTGGAAGACCAACAGCTAGACCCCTGGAGCGCCCGTCGCCTGCGGGAAACCTTCAGCCTGGACCATTCCATCTCCGAACTGACCAGCCTGAACGAAGACCAGTTGATCGACCTCATAATGGAGGTCAAGCGCCGCAAAAAAATCTACGAGCCGGTCAACCACTCCAAAACCCTCATCATCATCTCCGGTAACCTCGACGAAGCCTTCAGCATGGCCACCCAAACGAGTGAAACGGACATCGATGCCGACATCTACCACGCCTTCACCAAGAAAATTACGGTGGTGGACATCAAAAACGCCCTCTCCCGGAAATTCCGCCCCGAACAGGTGGCCCGCTTCGGTAATATCCACCTCATTTACAACTCCCTGCGCCGGCGGGACTTCGAAGAACTGATCGAAAAAGAAGTTGAACGGGTAAAGAACGATGTTCACCAGAAGATTGGCCTCAAGGTCAACGTCACCAAAAAAATCAACCGCCTCATCTACCGCAACGGGGTGTTTTCCGTGCAGGGGGTACGGCCGGTTTTTAGCTCTGTTGTGGATATTCTGGAGTCTAACCTGAGCCAGTTCATGTTCGAGGCGATCATGAAGGATGAGAACGAAATCACCGTTGATTACGATGAGGAAGCCCTGGCCATCAAGGCCTCCTTCGGGGAGCACAAGGTCGTCATCCCCTACGTTGGCCGGATCGATAAAATCCGCCGGAGCAACCAGGAAAACGTTGTCGCCAACATCTCCGTTCACGAGTGCGGCCACGCCGTTGTGTACATGCACCTCATGGGGCTGGTGCCGCTACAACTGAAAAGCAAGATCGCCAGCAGCCACGCGGGCGGCTTCACCTTCCCGCACCAGTTGCACCTTACGAAGGAGAACATCCTCAAGAAAATCCGCATCTACCTCGCGGGCGGGATCGCCGAAGAAATCATCTTTGGTACCGACAAAGCCTCCACCGGCCGCAGCAACGACCGGGAAGAAGCTACTACGCTGGCCATCGAGTTCGTCCGCCGCTTCGGCTTCAACGAGCGCTTCCAGTCGGTGGTTAACCTCCAGGCCAGCCACCTGACGATGGACACCAAAGCCACCGATGCCGTGGTCGAAAATATGATGGTTGACCTCGTCCGTGAAACCCACGATATTCTCGTGCAGCACCTTCCCCTCCTGAAGGAACTCAGCCGCAAGCTTACTGCCGAAGGCATCATCGAGGCGCCGGAAATGTTGAGCATCGCCCAAGAGCACGGCCTGGAGGTTGAAGTGCGGGAAGAAGGCTACCTGAACGTGGACGGGTACCACAAGCTTTTGCACGAAGGGAAAGCGGATGCTTGATTGAGCGCTGCCAATCCCGTAGGGATTAAACGTAATTGGCCCGGGACGTAGTCCCGGGACTCCAGGATTCCGACCACTCAAAACCGAGCCGTAACCCCCAGCCCAATATCCACCCCCGGCGCACTAATCCCGCTGGCAAAAGTCCGGTAGTGCCGATCCAGCAGGTTTTCGCCTTTGAGGCGGAAGGTGAAGTGATCGTTCAGCTCGTACTCCGCGTAGAGGTTGGCCGTCCACCAGCCGTAGGAGCCGGTGAAGTTGAACTGCCCGTCGGAGGCCAGGGGGGTGAGTTCCAGGTTGTCGGCCGTGCCGGTGCGGTCAAAGGTGTAGCCGGTGGCGGCGGTTCCGGTAATTTCCCCGACGGCGTAGTCATCGGGCCGTTTGCCGAGTTGGTAGCGAAGGCGGAAACTAACGTTCCACGGGCCGTTGTATTTCTCCTTCCAGCTCAGGGCAATGTTGCCGTAGGGTGGGGGGATGTGGTCTTGCGGGAGGTTCAGAATAGCACCGTCGGGCGCGAGTTGCCTGCGGCGGCCGCGCAGGTAGTGAAACGCAGTAGAAATCTGCCAACCGCTATCGAATTCGCGTGAAACATTCACGTCGAAACCATAGACCCGCGCGCTTTCGGCGTTCACGTTGGTTTGGGCGAAAAGGGTGTCTCCCCGGCTCACGAAAGAGCGGTTGCCATCGGGCAGTGCTGCATCACGGCGAATGATGGCGTTGTTGAGCCAGGTGTGGTAGGCCGTCACTTCAGCCCTGAACATCCCGAATAGAGCGGTGTGGCGGTACCCGGCTTCTAGCGTGTTAGAGCGTTCGGGTTGTAGCGTCGGATTAGGCACCAGAACAAAGCCGTTGCGCTCCCGGAATTTAGCAAAATCATCAATGTTTGGCGCGCGAAAACCCTGGGCGAAAAGTAAGCGGTAGCGGTTGTCATTACGGTCGCGGATCAGACCGAGGGCACCGGTTACGGCACTTTCGGTATTGGCTACGCCATCGAGGTAAGCCTGCGGCCAGCTCACCGGGTCTTCCGCCCCGAAACGCGCCCTGAGTTGCTGGCGGTTCCAGCGCAGACCACCGCGCAGCCGGTACGCGGGGCTGAGTTTACGTTCCAGTTCGGCGTAGGCCCCGCCGGAGATGAGGCTGCTGCCGCCGCTCGGGTAGCGGGTGCTCAGGCTGGTTTCGTCCGTAGAGCCGTCGTCTACGTTGCGGAAGAAGGCCTGACTATTTACCTGGTCGTAGCGCAGGTCGAAACCGTAGCGCAGGTTGAACTGGTTCAGTGCAAGGGCGAAATCTGTTTGCAGGTTGGTGGTGCCAACCCGCTCCAGGTTGTTCTCTTCCAGCGGGTCATTAACGCGGCGGCGGATGCGGTCTTCGCCGATGATCTGGTGGCTCAGCAGGTAGTTCGCTACGTCGTAGAGGCGGGTGCCGCGCCGGTCGCTTAGCTTCAGGGCGGCGAGGGCGCGGGTTTGGGGGCCGTAGTCCCACCTGGCCCAGCGCAGGCGGCCGTCGCGGATGCCGTCGCGCCGTTCGGTGAGGGCATCGTAGCGGGGCACGTTTGAGGTGGTGGAGTATTGAAAGTTGGCGTTCAGCTCTACCGCTTCGTGCAGCCGGAAACGTAGTTTTTGCAGTAGGTTGTACTGCTCGTAGGCGGTACCGATCTGCACGTTCGGGCGGTCGTTGCGTACCACCTGGTCTACGCCGTCCTGGCGTTCGAGGTACTCGTCGCGGAGGCCGAAGACGGAGAACCTTTTGGGCCTTTGGGCGCCGGCGCGCAGGTGCGAGGTGAAGTTTGTGGAGAGCAGGGTGAGGGCGGCAAAGTTCTCCCGCGCATACCTGATCTTAACGCTCTGGCCGAAGGCGCGGGCGGCGGAGCTTGCGTTCATTGCTCCCTCTATCCTCCACCTTGCATCCTGCGACCGCGCAAAAGAAGGCTGCTGTGTCCTGAAATGAACTACCCCGCCCACCGCATCGCTGCCGTAAGCCAGCGCGCCTGCCCCGTAAATAATTTCCAGCTTTTCGAGCGCGAGTGGATCAACCGTGATGGCGTTTTGCAAATGGCCGCTGCGGTAAATCGCGTTGTTCATCCGTACCCCATCCACCACCAGCAGCACCCGGTTGGCTTCAAAACCCCGTACCACCGGGCTGCCACCTCCAAACTGGGATTTCTGGACGTACACCCCGCTTAAATCTGCCAGTGCATCTGCGGTGGTCAACGATTGGGCCTGTGTAATTTCCTCCCTGCTCACACTTTCGTGCTGGTAGGATAAGTCGCGGGCAACTTCGTCGCGCCGCCCAATGACTTCAATCGCGTATTCGCACGCTACAAAGGTGGGGCCTGAGTCCTCCATCCTGACTAAAAAACCTTGCTGTTTTAACTTGCCGAACTCGATATCGAGGGGCAAATAGCCTATATAACTTATGCGCACGATTTGGCTGTCCGGCAAGCCCGTGGGCAAGGCCAAAAAACCATCAAAGTCCGTCGTGCCGAGGCCTTGCATCTGCGGAATAAGTTGCACGGGCGCAAACGGAAGTATAGAGCCGCTGTCGTCAACGACCCGCAAGGTATCCTGACTACTCAGCCCAGGGCCCCAGAAACACAAAACAAGAATGAATAAGTAGATCGTCCTCAAAAGAGAATCGTTTATGTGGGTTATCTGATCAGGTTAAACGCGCCCTCCCGTACCTGCACCTCTTCGGTGTTCGGAAACCGAAATACCATCCGGTACAGGTATACGTCAGAATTCTGTGGCGTTCCGTTTATGGTGCCATCCCAGACTTGTTCGGGGTTGGTACTTTCAAAAACGCGCTGGCCCCAGCGGTTGAAAATGAAGAGGGTGTAGTCTTCCGCCGGGCAGTCGCTGTACAACCGGAATTCATCGTTGACGTTGTCTCCGTTCGGGGAAATCAACTCGGGAACTTCGTCTTCACAGGTACAGAACTCCGCTACCGGGCCGTTGAAAACCAGCTCCGTGGAATCTCCACACTCACTGAAAACGGTAACGGGGATTTCGGTGCCAAACATCGCCTCCAGGGTGCGCGGGTTGTCCGTGTTGCCGTCTTCGTAGCGGACGGAGGCGACGGCCAGGGCATCGTCCGGGCCATTTTCTACGGTAAGGGTGATTTCTCTGCCGTCGCAGATTTCGCCTTCGGCGGTAACCCTTAGTTCGGGTCGGAAACGGTCGTCTTCGTAAGGTTCCAACGGTTGCGTGAAGGAGAGGTCGTCGCAAAATTCAGTATCCACTATTAGGTTCAGGCGGGGCTGCTCTGCGTCCGGGAATTTGGGAAGGGTAAACTCTTGTTGATTGACAAAAGTATTGACGAAAAGTGGAGTAGTACCACCCTGTTCAAGAACTATAACAGAGACCAGTCGTACTTCTCCACCCGCTTCAATCCGGTAAACATCAAACTCGCCTTCGCAGCCCCGGTCTTCGGTCCTGATGAAGGTTACGTTGATTGCGGTGTCTTCCAGCATCACCGTTTGGCAATCTACCGTCGGGAAGCACCCACCGGTGATGGTTACGCAGTACTCGCCGGAAGCCGTTACGCTGGTGGTGTCCGTTGTCGCACCCGTAGACCAGCTGTACGTTCCGGTCTCGCGGGCGGTAAGTAATACCGCTTCGTTGGCACAGGCCCTAATGGTGTCGG
>CAYWMW010000039.1:12424-21969 GCA_964458975.1 uncultured Lewinella sp.
TCAAACTCGGACTCCTCCATGGTGAAGAGGTAGTAAACACCGTCTTCCCCGGCAGGGTCCGGCATGGCGATACAACTCTGGCGGGCGCTGAAGCCACCACCTTCCTCTCCGCGCATATCGTACATCACCTCATGGTTGCGGTTCCAGATGATGCCGGTACTCTGTTGTAACTCGGGAGGCGAGTTCTCAATGAAGGGCCGCCCGCCACCGTTGGTGTAAAAGAGGAGTTGGCCGTTGGCATCGCTCATGGAAACGATGCCTTCGAAGGCCTCCATTGCTGAGGGCGGGTTGAGGACAGGCGTGCCGGTGGCAAAACTAACGGAGAGTTTATCCCCAAAGTGCCAGTTGTTGGCTTGTGGTACTTGTGCGTTTAGTGTTGTAACCAGAGCTATAAAGGTTAGCGTCAGTAGGCCTAATTGATTTTTCATGTACACACTGTTCTTGGGATGATGCTGAATACTCAACGGAGCTTTGGGAAACAGAAATTATACCCTCTTTACTCAGCGTCTTAAGCTTTCTCGGCGGACGAGCCAGCTCCTATCGTCCGCGTCTCGGCCGACGAGAAAACTTAAGACTCCGGCAACCGCTCTTCCCCCTTCAACTTCACCACCGTCTCTTCCGCAGGCGTGAGCGGAACGTGATTTTCCTCGTCTTCAGGCACGGTGTCCTTCCTGAATACGAAGGGCAGCATGATGAACATCCCTGCCATAATGGCCATGTCGGCAACGTTAAAGATGCCAGTTTGCAAGCTATCCGTTAGCTGAATGTGCAGCATGTCCACTACATGACCGTACAGCAGCCGGTCAATGATGTTGCTGAGGCCACCGGCTACGATGAGGGCGAGGGCCAGCGTTTGCCAGCGGTTCAGGTTCTTTTCCTTGAAGATGAAGTAAAGCAGGCCTACCAGCAGCAGCGCAGGCAAGGCGTTCAGGAGGACCGGCTTTAGCACCGGGCCGAGGTCTTCGCCCAGCGAAAGAAACGCGCCGGTATTCTTAGCGAAGGTCAGGCTGAGCATCTCGTTGAGGTAGTAGATGGGTGGTTTGCCCTCCAGGTGGTCAATGGCCAGGAACTTGGTCCACTGGTCAAGGCCGACGGTGACCAGAATTGCTCCGGCGACGATTGCGATACGGTTTTTCGTGTTACTCATTAGAATAGCTTGGGGTAAGAATCGGGCGGATGGAGGCCGCCGCCTGGGGTTTAGTTCAGTGTTGGCTATGCCCTGGGTTTAAACCGGTTTTACTTAACGGAGAAGACATCCGCCAGTTTTGCCTCCAGGGCTTTGCCCCGCAGGTTGCGGGCCATGATTTTGCCTTCGCGGTCCAGCAGCACGGTCTGGGGGATGCTGGAGACGCCGTATTGCCGGGCGTACTCACTCTTCCAGCCCTTGAGGTCGGAGATGTGCAGCCAGGTAAGTTTGTCGTCGGCGATGGCCTTCACCCAGCGGTCTTTGGTGCGGTCCAGGCTGACGGCCAGGATCTCGAAGCCTTTGTCTTTATAGGCATTGTAGAGCTTTACCACGTTCGGATTCTCCCGGCGGCAGGGCCCACACCAGCTGGCCCAGAAGTCGATCAGGACCACCTTACCCCGCAGGCTTTCGAGGCTGATTTCTTCGCCTTCCGGGTTAGGGCCGGCAAACAGTGGCGCCTCGGCCCCAACGGCGAAGGTGCGCAGGGTCGCCGCCTGGGCGGCAATCTGAGCTACCTGACCGGGGTACTTCGCCTGGTACTGTTCTTCAATCGCATCCGCAAGCTTTACCGTTGCGGGGTGTTTTTTAGCAGCCAGGGCGGAGAAGCCTCCGCTCATGGCGAAGAACTTCGCCCGGCTACCCTCCGGCCAGCTTTGGTAGACGGCACTCAGAATGTCGGCCAGTTGCTCACCGGGAACGGCACCAACCAGGGTGTTGGCGAAGTTGCGGTTGCCTTCGTAAGTCCAGGGCAGGTCGCCATAGCCCTCGTCCTTGAAGTCTACGAACTGGAAGTAGGTGTTCACGAAGTAATCCAGCTCGTTCTGGAAGCGGCCTTTGTTTTCGTTCAGGAAGTTGAGGTAGGTGTTCATGGTTACTACGCGGTGGAGTAGGGGATCGTCCGTTTTGGTTTGGTCCAGCAGTGCGCGTTTGGTGTTGTCCAGTTTCACGAGGCCAGCCTTTTGGGTGGCGATGGCGACGGAGTCTTTGCTGGCTACGGCCTGCTGGTAGGTCCGCATCGTTTTCTTGAACTCCTGGTTGTGGGCCTGAAATTTCAGTTTCATATCCCGGTACCGCTGGTTGATGGGAGAGTCCGCCTTTGCGCTGCGGAGTTTGCCGCAGGTGCCGGTGATGGCCAGGGTTTCGTCTCCGCCGATGATGACGGGCAGTACGTCCGCAGGCTTGCTGCCTACGTAGCGGAATACGGGGCCTTCGGTAGCTGCGTCCAGGGTGAATTTGCCGTCCGAACCCTTAGTGAAGGCTTCAATGGCCTCGAAGGTTACCCCGTCAAAGGCGTAAAGATTCATCGCTTTACAGCCGGTCGCTTCTACGCTGATGGTCGTCTTCTGGGCCACCAGGGGCAAGCAGAAGAGTAGGAAAAAGAGGGAAGTGATAGTTTTCATTGGCGCAAATTTACGAAATTGAGGTGGCCCGGCCTCCGCCAGCACCACCATTCGACGGTAAAACGACTACATTGGGCGGAAAACACCCCAATCTCATCGCAGTAAAGGAAACCTGCGGGGCGGGATTTTGTTAGAATGTCCGTTGTCGTTGTACACCATTCTCTGCTGAATGTGTACGCTCCGGCGATTACAAACCAAAAGATTAAAAGACCAACCATGTCCAACTCGCGTTCCCCTTTTAATGGCATCAACGGTATTCTTGGCCTCCTCATCGGCCTCTTTGTGCTTTACGTTATTTTTAATATTGTTGGCTGGATATTCTGGCTGCTGTACAAGGTTGGCTGGCTGTTTTTTATCGCCTCCCTATTCATAGATCGTTCTGTTTTTACCGGTTTTGCCAACAGCGTCAAGGGCCTGTGGCAGCGCAACTGGGTGATGGGGCTGGTGCTCACGGTGCTGTGCGTCGCGCTTTACCCGCTCACCGGTTTGTACCTGCTTGGCACGGCGCTCTTCCGTAAGAAACTGAAGGAAAAAGTAGCGGAAGCAGACATGCGCCAAAATGGGCAGTGGACGGATTTTGAAGAAGTAGCCCACGAACCGACAGACATTGATGTGGACTACGAGGAACTACCCCCACTTCCGCCTCCACCGGAGCCACTGGGCCGGACCAAGAAAAAAGACAACAGGTACGACGACCTTTTTGAGTAGTTGGGCGCGGCCGCAGGTGCAGTGAAGGTTGGTTGCCCGGCTTTTAAGCCGTGATGGTCGCTCCGGCTTTAGCCGGAGGATAAACCGGTAGGTACTATTCCGCAACCCCTAAGCTCCCAGTCTCAGCCGAAACGAAGGAATTACCTTTACCTCAATGTTCCTACTGGCCTCCATCCTCGCCATCTTCTTATTGCTGCTCTACACCGGCTGGCAACTACTCAACCTGTGGGGTTGGTACAAAACGGTAGCGCGGCCTGCCCGAAAACCACTGGATTCCGACCAGCCGCTTCCTACCGTAGCCCTATTGGTCCCTTTCCGCAACGAAGCCGCAAACCTCCCCGCCTTAGCCGCCTCCCTGCTTGCCCAGGATTACCCCGGAGACCTGGAGCTCATCTTCATCAACGATCACTCCTCCGACGGAGGAGCGGAGCTACTGCCCGCCAGCGTCACCGTGTTACAGTTAGCCGATTACCTGAAGGGAGAACCTACCGTAGCCCACAAAAAGGCCGCCCTCACCTACGCGATCTCAACGTCGCAGGCAGACATCATCATCACCACCGATGCTGACTGTCATTGGCCTGCGGACCGGGTCTCCCGCATCGCCCAGGAGTTTTCCTGCGGAGCAGACATCGTCCTCGCGCCCGTGCTCATCAGCCCAACGGATGGTTTTTGTAACGCCTTCCAAGCCCTCGATCTGGCGGCGTACCAATTCCTCACCGCCGCGACTGCCCATCAGGGGAGGCCCGCCCTGGCGAATGGTGCCAACTTCGCCTTCCGCCGGGAACTGTTCGAGGCCGTAGGCGGCTACCAGGGCGTAGACCATCTTCCCTCCGGAGATGATGTACTGCTGCTACATAAGTTCTACAGCCGAAGAGCCTCAAATCAAGAATCAAGAACCGAGAATCAAGAATCGAGAATCTCTGACACTTACCTTACCTCCAACAATAGCTATCGCGGAGCGATTACCCCGCGGGTAACCCCGGACGCAGCGTCGTCGCGTAACGACAAGCGGAATCCGGAGGCACAGACCACCTCCCACCCTCCACCCTCCACCCTCCACCACCCTCCACCCTCCACCACCTACCTCCCCTCCGCCTCCATCACCACCAAGCCCGTTCCCAACTGGTCCGCCCTTTGGCGTCAACGTCTCCGCTGGGCGGGGAAAGCGGGGAACTACAATAACCCAAAACTCAGCTTCGCACAGGCCCTTACTTTCGCTCTGTCCGTCGCCATCGTACTGTCTCTTTTAACCCTTCCCCTGCACCTGCGGCCGCGCATAATTATCGTGATCTGGTTCGGCAAAGCTCTGGTGGACCTGCTGTGCCTCTGGCCGGTGATGAATTATTTCGGACAGGCGCAAACAATGAAATGGTACCCCGCAGCGGCCTTTATTTACCCCTTTTTTCTCGTAGGAATAGGCACCGCCGCTTTGCTCGGCTTCACGACAAAATGGAAAGGAAGGCGGTGAATCAGCCACAATATTTGGTACCTTGTGGAGGTCTTAAACAGGCGAATTGTTTTCTGCGTTGATCGACCGTAACCCATGCAAATGAAAATCTTACTCTTTGCCATTTTGGCACTCTTCTGTAAGGGCCTATTCGCCCAACAGTGTACCGGAAATCTTGGGGAAAACATCTTTGAGGCGGGAGACTTTGGCAGCGGTGCAGCCAATATCCTCACCCCCGATCCCGGTATCGCTCCGGGTTTTCTGTACCAGCCCAACCCGCCGCCCAATGATGGCTTTTACACCATCACTAATGATATGCGCGCCTGGTCTTTCGCGTTTCAATCCTGGCAGAGATTCCCCGACAATAGTGATGACCCAAATGGTTACATGATGGTGGTAAACGCGGCCTTCTCGCCCGGTAAATTTTATGAACAGCGGGTTGATAATCTCTGTGGAAACACACTGTATCAATTTTCCGCAGACATCCGTAATATCATCAGGCCCGGAGAAAATGCCCTGCTGCCTAATGTTAGTTTTAGCATTGATGACGTGAGCCGTTTTACTACCGGGCTGATCCCGGAGACCGGAACGTGGAATACTTACGGTTTCACCTTTGCTACTGCGCCCGGGCAGACTTCCGTAATACTTGCCCTAAGCAATAACGCACCCGGAGGCATTGGTAATGACCTGGCCATTGACAATATTTCTTTTCGCGCTTGCGGGCCGCTGGCCAGGATTGCCGGAACAGCAGAAACGATTGATGTTTGTGCAGGGAGCGGTACGGCCCTGCTCACCGCAGAAATTATTGGTAACCAATACGCAGATCCCCAGCTTCAGTGGCAGCAAAGTTTTGATGGCGGCCTAAGCTGGCAAGACCTGACGGGAGAAAACAATATGACCTTGCTCCACCCCGGAAGCCCGGCCGGGAGCTACTATTATCGTTACTTGCTCGCTAATGGAACGGCAAATTTGACCAACGCTAACTGTAGGGTGGTCTCGAACCTGAAAATTGTCAACGCGTCGGCTTTGCGTTTTGAAATAACCGACACGATCTGTTCGGGGCTTTCCTTCATGGTTGGGCAGCAGGAATATCGGACCTCCGGTACCACAACGGATACTTTGACCTCTTCCCTCGGCTGCGACAGCATCATAACCCTGCAACTCACGGTCGTACAAGATCCTGACTTTACCGGCAACTTTACCGCCACCGACCCCAGCTGCTCTGACCTCACCAACGGAAGCGTGCTGCTAACGAGCGTGACCAACGGCACCGGGCCGTTCCGGTATGTCTTTGACTCCGTCGTGAGTACCATTGGCACCGCCATCACCGGACTGGGGGAGGGGAGTTTCCCCTTCCGCATTGAAGATCGTTTTGGCTGCGCAGAAGAAGGTCAAATTACCCTGACTACTCCCAACCCCTTTACCATTGAGCTCGGAGAAGCGCGCGTCCTTGACCTGGGCGAGAGCTTCCTGCTCAACGATGGTACCAATGATGTAGTAGCCAACTACAACTATACCCCTGCCGGCTTGGTAGATTGTACGGAAAATTGTGACGGTGAAAGATTCCTCCCGGCCAACAGCGGTACTTTATTCCTGCTAGCCACCTCTCCCCAGGGGTGCGAAGCCCGTGATTCTCTGCGCTACGTCGTCATTAAAAAAAGACAGGTATACCCACCCAACGCCTTTTCGCCCAACGGAGACGGCATCAATGACCGCTTTACGCTCTTCGCCGCCGTGCCGAACGTGACGACCATCAACAGCCTCGAAATATTTGACCGGTGGGGCGGGCAGGTCTTCGGTGCAGAGAATTTGGAACCCAACCAGATCGCTGCGGGCTGGGATGGCCGAATTGACGGAGCGCCTGCGGAAAGCGGTGTGTATTATTACACGGCTTCCGTACTGTTCTTGGATGGCCTGGTGTTGCCCTATTCAGGGAGCTTTACCCTGCTGCGTTAGCCTGGTTGATGCAGCCTCTGGCTGCGAACTAACGAAGCACGCTCCGCGTGCGAGCCTGAGGTTTCACCAATGGCTCGCACGCGGAGCGTGCTTCGTAAACTCGCACACGGAGTGTGCATCGACCAGTTTAAGACTTAATCGCAGCAATCCCCGGAAGCTCCTTCCCCTCCAGCAGTTCCAACATCGCTCCACCACCGGTGGAGACAAAGGAAACCTGCTCAGAAAGGCCAGCCTGGTTGATCGCGGAGACGGAGTCTCCACCGCCGATAAGGCTGTAAGCGCCGTTCTCTTTGGTCGCCTTAGCCACGGCTTCCGCAATGGCGTTGGTGCCGATGGCGAAGTTGCTCATCTCGAATACACCCATCGGGCCGTTCCAGAGGATGGACTTGCTGGTGGCGATGACTTCGCTGAAGTTCTCGATGGACTGCGGGCCGATGTCCAGCCCTTCCCACTCGTCGCCAATTTCTCCGGCCTTCACGATGTCGGATGGGGTTTCGTTAGCGAACTCTTTGCCCACTTTCGTATCCACCGGAAGAATGATCTTGGTGCCGTTCGCTTCCGCTTTCTTCAGCAGGGCGAGGGCGTTGTCGGTCTTGTCGCGCTCTACGAGGGACTTGCCAACCTTGCCGCCCTGGGCGAGGCTGAAGGTGTAGGCCATTGCACCACCGATGATGATGTTGTCCGCAAAGTCGAGCAGTTTTTCCAGCAGGAGGATTTTGTCGGAGACCTTAGCTCCGCCCACGATGGCGGTTACCGGCTTGGCGGGGTTGTTGAGTAGTTTCTCAGCACCTTCCAGCTCCGCAGCGATGAGGAAGCCGAAGGATTTGTGGTTTGCATCGAAGAAACGGGCAACGGTGGCCGTGGAAGCGTGCTCGCGGTGAGCAGCGCCGAAGGCATCGTTTACGTACACATCGGCCAGGTCGGCCATGGCTTTGGCCAGGTCTTCGTCTCCCTTTTCTTCTCCTGCATAGAAGCGGGTGTTCTCCAGCAATAGGATCTGACCGGTTTCGAGCGCGTTAATGGCGGCTTTTGCTTCTTCTCCGATGGTGTCGGAGACGAACTGTACCTGACAACCGACGTAATCTTCCAGGGTAGGCACTATGGGCGCAAGGCTAAATTTTTCGCGGTTGACGGTGCCGTCTTCGTTGAGCTTCTTTTGCGGGCGACCGAGGTGGCTCATCAGAATAATGGCCGCACCGTTCTCCAGCAGGTATTGAATGGTTGGGGTGGCTTTGCTGATGCGGGTATCGTCGGTAACGTTCTTTTCAGCGTCTAGCGGAACGTTGAAATCTACGCGGACGAGTACTTTTTTGCCGGATACGTCGAGGTCTTTGAGGGACATGTTTTAGAAATTAGAAACTAGAAATTAGGAACTAGAAATTAGAAGTCAGGAACTAGAAATTAGTAAGCTAGAAACTGGTTTCCCGGTTCCTAGCTCACTAGTTTCTAATTCCTAGTTTCTAATTTCTACATAGCGGCGATGCGCTCACAAAGGTCAGCGAGGCGGGCGGAGTAGCCAGCTTCGTTGTCGTACCAGCTCACTACTTTTACGAGTTTACCGAGAACCTTGGTCTGGCCTTCGTCGTAGAGGCTGCTGTACTTGCTGCCTACGATGTCGGAAGATACGTATGGGTCGGTTACGTAAGCGAGGATGCCCTTCATCGGTCCTTCAGCGGCGGCTTTGAAGGCAGCGTTGATCTCCGCTACGGAAGCTTCCTTCTTGAGATTGATCGTGAGGTCGGTCAGGGAACCGGTAGGAACGGGAACGCGCATCGCGCCACCATCGAGCTTACCGTTGAGGTGCGGCAGTACCAGGCCCACTGCCTTAGCGGCACCGGTGCTGGTGGGGATGATGTTGACGGCAGCGGCGCGGGCGCGGCGCAGGTCTTTGTGCGGGCCGTCCTGGATGTTCTGGTCGGCAGTGTAGGCGTGTACGGTGGTGATGATGCCTTCTTCAACGCCGAAAGCGTCGTCAAGTACCTTTACCAACGGCGCCAGACAGTTGGTGGTACAGCTGGCGTTGGAGTAAATCTTGGTGTCGGCGTTGAGTACTTCTTCGTTTACACCGAGCACAACGGTAGCAACGTCTCCTTTGCCGGCGGGGGCAGAGATGAGTACTTTCTTACAGCCGGCTTCGATGTGGAGGCGGGCTTTGTCTTCGTCGCGGAAACGACCGGTACACTCCAGCACTACGTCCACGTTGAGGTCTCCCCAGGGCAGCTTGCTCGGGTCGGGCTGGCTCAGTGCGTCGATCTTCTTGCCGTCGATGTAGATGTAGTCATCGTCCGCGCTCACTTCACCGGGGTAATTGCCCTGTACGCTGTCGTACTTGAAAAGGTGTGCTAGGGTGGCGTTGTCCGTCAGGTCATTTACGGCGACTACGTCAAGACCTTTTTCGAGGAGGCTGCGCAGGGTGATACGTCCGATACGGCCGAAACCGTTGATTGCTATTCTTGCCATAATTGGGGTGGTTTCTCGTTTGTTTGTTTGAGGTTATACAAGTTCCCCGAAGCAATACGGTGCATTTTGGCGCGGCCGCAGGTGCAGGGGAAGGTTTCCAGAAAAGCTCGGATCGTCTCCAGGCTTCGCTTCTAAGAAGCCGCAAAGATAAGGGTTTTCAACTGGAGGCTAAAACTACTTTGCTTGCTTCTAACGCTAAGGTACAATTACTTAGTGTATTTTGTACAATAATGCTGGGTTTTATCGTTTGCATTCTCTTTAAAATCAAAGCACCCCACTCAGCTGCACTGAATGGGGTACTTTGATTTTAAAGAGAATGCAAACGATGCATTGGTAGCCCGTAGGGGAATCGAACCCCTCTTACCAGGATGAAAACCTGGCGTCCTAG
>CAYWMW010000040.1:0-6758 GCA_964458975.1 uncultured Lewinella sp.
AACTCACCCACTAGTGCAAACATCTCGTGGTAGCGATCGAGGCTCCATCGGAATTCAGGCAACGATAATTCTAACTTAGCCATGATCAAATATAAGAGATAACCTAAGTATAGTATAGATTATATCGTATAAATGCGGAGCGTTTACCTCTGAATAGCCCCTCTCCGCTGAGCCTGAGGCGAAGCTTGTTGGAGAGGGGTTGGGGTGAGGTTACTACGACAGAATAGCGTATTTGCCCCCCTAAGCCGTCACCGCTTCCGCCTCCTCCTTAGGCAGCCCCTGCACCCCATTCACGGTAGTGTACTTGAAGCTAAGTTTCTTGTCCGGGTAGATGTAGGTGAAGGCCGACTGCACGGCAATCGTTCCTTCGTGGAAGCCACAGAGGATGAGCTTCAGTTTTCCTTCGTAGTGGTTGATGTCGCCGATGGCGTAGATGCCGGGGATACCGGTGCTGTAATCGCGCGTATCGACGACGATGGCGTTTTTATTGACCTCCAGGCCCCAATCCGCAATCGGGCCAAGCTTGGGCGCCAGGCCGAAGAGGGGGATGAATTCCTCCACATCAATCAGTTCTTCTTCGCCGGATTTGTGCTTCACGGTGATGCCTTCCACGTGGTCTTCGCCGGAGATGCCGACGGCCTGGGCGTTGGTGACCAGGTTAATCTTACCAGATTCAGCCAGCTCCATCACTTTCTCCACGCTGTCCAATGCACCCCGGAAGGAGTCGCGGCGGTGAACGAGGGTCACTTCTTTGGCAACGTCGGCCAGGAAGATCGTCCAATCGAGGGCGGAGTCTCCGCCGCCGGCCAGGAGAACCTTTTTATCGCGGTAGACTTCCGGATCACGGATCACGTAAGCAACGCCTTTATCTTCAAAATCAGCGATGCCGGGGATGGGGGGTTTGCGGGGCGTGAATACGCCGAGTCCGCCTGCGATCATGATCACCGGAGCCTGGTGTACGGTGCCTTTTGAAGTCGTTACCTGGTACATCTTCTCCCCGACCTTTTCGATGGTCTGGGCTGATTCTCCGAGCGTAAAACCGGGGTTGAAGGGTTTGATCTGTTCCATCAGGTTGTCCACCAGCTCTCCGGCGAGGACGGTCGGGTAACCGGGGATGTCGTAGATCGGTTTCTTGGGGTAAATCTCCGTCAGCTGGCCGCCGGGTTGGCCGAGGCTATCGATCAGGTGGCAGCGAAGCTTTAGTAGTCCGGCTTCAAAAACGGTAAATAAGCCTACGGGGCCTGCGCCGATTATAAGGATGTCTGTTTGGATCATTATTTTTTATTTTGGGGTTAACTCGTCGGCCGAGCGTTGCGTAGCTTCGCTCGTCCGCCGAGTGTATAACAGTTATATGGTCATTTTGATTAACGAAGCCGTCAGAGTCATGATCGCTCGTCCGACGAGCCAAGCTACGCAAGGCTCGGCGGACGAGCTAGGAGACGTGTAAACCACACTCATCTTTATCCTTCCCCGCCCAGCGGCCTGCCCTCCCCTGCCCCGGCCGGGTACAATGGTGGCAACCGATGGAGCCGTAGCCTTTGGCTTCGAGCGGGTGGCGGGGCAGTTTGTCTTTTTCGAGGTGGAAGAGGAATTCGCCTTCGGTGATGTCGATCAGGGGATGAAAGTGGATGAGGCCGTCCACTTCTTCGAAGATGCGCATCGCGGCGCGGTTCATCGTTTGGTAGCTGTGTACGCCAGACATCCAGACGACGTGCTCGTCTTTCACGGCCTTCAGCGGCATCACTTTATTGTAGTGACAGCAGCGGGCGGGTTGGCTTTCCCACATTTCGGTATCTACCGTTTGCTGGTGGCGGGCGGTATCCGGGTGAATTTCTACAACTTCCAGACCGGTCACTGACGCGAGGGTGTCTTTGTAGGCCAGCGTTTCCGGGAAGTGGTAGCCGGTGTTAAGCATGTGTACTTTCTGCGCGGCGTTGCCCCGGCTCACCAGGGTCAGCATCACGACGGATTTTGTGCCGAAGCTACTGGTAAAGAGCACCTGATCTACCGGAAAGTATTCGTAAAGCTTGCTGATTCTTTCCTGGAAACCCAGGGGTTCGAATTCAGCGTTGAGGGCTGCTATGTCTGCTTTTATTATCGTTTTATTCATTGTTCTTTTTTGGGCGCGGCCGCAGGTGCGATGGAAGTTTTTGAAGCACCGTTTTTAGCGGCGGCTTCGACTAAGCACTCTCCTTCCGGGCAGCGGCATCCGGCTTTGTCTCCGGCGGTAGATGCAAGTAAGCTGTTCGTTACGGCGTTAAGTTGGCGCACCTTGGCCGTGAAGTCTCCGGTCAGCCGATCCCGGAACACCTTCAGGTTGTCCAGCAGGTTCGTTGTTTCAAAGTCGGGCAGCTCCGCTTCGAGGAACTGGCGGAAGCGCTTGGCGAAGGTGGGGCTCTGCCCGTTGGTACTGATGGCGATCTTGAGCGGGCCACGCGTAACGATGCTGCCGAGGTAGAAATCGCAGAGGCTGGGGGTATCGGCGATGTTGGTCAGCCGGCGGGCCTGCTTCGCTGCGGCGTGGACGGCGAGGTTGATGTCTTTGAAGTTGGTAGCGGCGATGACGAGGTCGGCGATTTCCACGTCGCTTGTCCGAAATTCGCGGGCGTACCAGATGATCGTTCCTCCGGCGGGGGTCTTCCATTCGCCGGCAGAAGGTTCATCGGCAAAGCGGGCGGCGGTCCATGTCTCTCCGCCGAAACCGGCCTCGTCTAACTCACTTTGCACCTGCGTGCGCGCCAAATGATCGTAATTGTCCAGCAACTCCTTCAGCTCTTCCCCCATCCAGGGCGCAACGATCACGACCCGCGCGTTCGGGCTGGATTTTAGGATGAAACTAAGCTTCTCCTCCCCCACCTCGCCAGCGCCAACTACCAGTAGCTGGAGGCGGTCTAAGCGGAAGAAGGCGGGGTATAGTGGGTTGGTCATCTTGATAAGGGATAAGTGATAAGGGATTGGCGATAAGCGATTGGCTACCGCACATGGGAGGCCGACGCAAGAACTTCTTTTTTGAAGTTCAGATGTTGACTGACCGTTTCCCCTAAGACGATAATCCCCGGCCCTTTGTCTTTCTCCGCAGCAACGCGGGGCGCGATGTCGTTCACGGTGCCTACCCAGGCGCGTTCGTTCGGGCGGCTGCCGTTCTGGATCACCATAGCGGGCAGGTCGCCTTTCCCTTCGGCATCCCAGAGGGCGCAGATTTGGTCTAGGCGGCCGAGGCCCATCAGGATGATGACGGTGGCGCTGCTGCGGGGGGCCAAAAGTAAGTCATTACTCAGACCTCCGTTGCGGGTATGGGCCGTGAGCACCCAAAAACTATCCGCGTAGCCCCGGCTGGTGGGCGCTACGCCCTGCAACTCCGGCAGGCTGATGCAGCTGCTGATGCCCGGCACCACCGTCACCGGCAGGCCGCGCGCTTCGGCGTAAGCTTTTTCCTCCTGGCCCCGGCCGAAGATGAACGGATCTCCGCCTTTGAGCCGAACCGCATGGCCGTACTCGTAAGCGGAAGCTACCAACAACTCATTGATTTCGTCCTGCTTTTTGTAGTGGCAGCCCGCGCGCTTGCCCACGAAGATGCGGACGCAGGTTTTAGGTGTTTCCTCCAACAGTTCGTCGGAGCTCAGGGCATCGTAGAGGACCACGTCAGCGGTCTGCAGGGCCTTGAGGCCCTTGCGGGTAATGAGGTCGGGATCGCCGGGGCCGGCGCCTACCAGGGTAATTTGGGGAGTGGTCATTTGAATTTCTTCGGGTCGCGATTTACACCTCGGAGGAACTTTTATTTCTCTTCGCTTCGCGAAGATTGATAAAAGATGCCTCCGAGGTGAAATCGCTGGTTCGGTTATGGGAGGGATTAGGGTTTTCACCTCCGAGGCATCTTTTCAAACGGGCGTTAGCCCAAGTTTGAAAAGTTCCTCGGAGGTGAAAAACCCGCTACGCTTTATAATATTCCCCCACCACAACCTTATCCAGCTGTGCTTCACGGGTTTTGATGGCCTTGGAAACAAAAGCCCGGGCGTCGGCCAGGTACTCGGTGACGAAGGCCACGGTTGGCTCCTGCTTCTTGATCCGGAGGACAAACTCCTCGAACGGCATCGCCTCGGAGAAGCGGTCGCCGAAGAACTCGCTGAAGTCGCGTAGGATACCGATGTGGGTATTACACTTCTTGTCCTCAGCCAGCATCAGGGCCTTTGCGCCAGTTATCATGGCGGAGTAAGCGTGGTAAGCGGCGTCTTTCTCGTGGCCGTTCTTCAGCGCTTCACCGGCGGCGATGACTTTATTGGAAGCATCGTTCAGGATGGCGCCGATCACGTCCAGGCTCACGCCAGCACACTCGCCTACGCCGATCTCCTGGATGTACTCTTTGTCCTGGCCCCAGTCGTAAAACTCCTGGTCGGTGATGGTTTTTGCGTCGCCGAGCGGCTTCAGTACATCGTAGAAGTAGCGTTTGCCCTGGCGCACTACGTAGTCGTTGTAGTATTCGCCTTCGGTGGCGTTGGCTTTATAGTCGTTGAACAGGTCGCGGATCACCTGCGGGATGCGGCGGGTTGGCACCTTGATGACTTTCTGGGCCACGAAGCCGCGCCCGTCGTCCGTTATTCCTCCACCAACGACTACCTGCATCGCCGGAGCAATCTTCTGCCCCACCCGGATGCTGGAGCCGTGGAAACCGATGTTGGCCGCCATGTGCTGACCACAACCGTTCATACAGCCGCTGATTTTGATGCGGACGTTGTTTTCCGTTACCATCTCCGGGAATTCGTCACGCACGAGGTCTTCGAGGATGGAAGCCAGGCCGGTGGAGTTCGTCACGCCAAGCGCGCAGGTGTCCGTTCCGGGGCAGGCCGTGATGTCTGCCGTAGTGTCGTAACCCGGCAGGCCGAGGTTCAGGGCGTAGAGGCCGTTGAACAGGTGGGGTAGTGCGGTGGGTGGTACGTAGCGGAGGATCATTCCCTGCTGGACGCTCAGGCGAACATCGTCGCTGGCAAATTCTTTGATCAGGCCAGCGAGCAAACGTGTCTGCTCCGCTTCCAGGTTCCCGAGGGGAACGCGGATGGCGACGGCGCGGTAGCCGCCCTGCTTTTGTTCGAGGACGTTGGTCTTCAGCCACTCAGCGTAGAGCTTGGGGTGCAGGGGCTCGGTCGGCTCGAAGTCGTCCGCCGGAATATCACCCAAATCGGGAGAGAAAGACGCATCCACGGCGAAGGTCTGGTGCTCAATGGCGACCATTTCTTCCTCCACGAGTTGCATGAAAGTTTCCAGGCCCATGTCTTTCAGTAAGTACTTCATGCGGGCCTTCATCCGCTTTTCGCGCTCGCCGTAGCGGTCGAATACCCGGATACCGGCTTCCATAAAGGGAATGATACGGTCCGCTTCAAGAAATTCGTAGGCCGTGGGCGCGATCATAGATACCGCGCCGAGCCCACCAGCAATGACTACTTTGAAGCCCCTCACCCCATCCTTAATGCGGGGGATGAAGCCGAAATCATGGAAGTAAGTAAAGGCTGAATCCTGCTCGCTGCTCGAAAAAGCAGGCTTGATCTTGCGGCCCATTTCCTGACAGATCGGGTTGCGCAGGAAAAACTCATAGCTGGCCTGTACGTAGGGCGTTACGTCGAACGGCTCGTTGGGGTCTACCCCGGCCAGGGGGCTGGCGGTGATGTTGCGTACGGTGTTTCCGCAGGCTTCGCGGGCCGTCATTCCGGCGGTGGCGAGGTCTTCCCACACCTTCACGCTGTCGTTCAGTTTCACGTAGTGCATCTGAATGTTCTGGCGCGTAGTGATGTGCAGGCGGCCGTTCGTGTATTTCTCCGACATATCCGCCAGGGCAATCAATTGATCCGGCGTAAGGTGGCCAAAAGGAATCTTGGTCCTAAACATATGCACGCCGTGTTGGCGCTGGCCGTAGACGCCCCGCGTAAGGCGGTAGTGCTTAAAACGGTCCTCATCTTCCTGTAGCCGTTGATAGGCGTAGATGCGGTCGGAAAGTTCCTGAATATCATCGCGAACGGGTGCCGCGAGGTGGTCAAGTTGTAGTTGTTGAGCAGTATTCATACCCGAAAGTACCCGTTAACAGTGGCTTAGTTTCATTAAAAGCATGAACAAAACAACATATGAACAGACTACACTTAACGACAACATACTCACTATCAACATTTTAAACTTTAACATGAAACATCTACTACCATTCCTTAACATATATTTAAATCACGCACTTATACTTTGGGCGCGGGGCGCGGGTGCCGGGTCAGGTTTTGGGGAGATCGTTGTTCCCTTAGTTGTTAAGGGATGGGAAAAGAATAAAGCGTCATTCTTGCTCGGCGTCTTTTGGCCGCTACACACAAAAGCCCCGCAACAAAAAATGTTACGGGGCTTCCTGAAAATTGAGTTAGTAGTAGACTACTGACCACCCAGCTTTTTTGCACCGGCATCCAGCGCACTGGCGATGGTGCCAACGGCCATGTTGTCGCCACCGAGCTCGCGGGTCTTTTCGGCGAGGCTAGACAGGATGGTGGATACTTTGGAACCGTCAATTTCACCGGAGGTAAGCTCTGTCTTGAGGCTTTTGAGGCCGTCAACAACGCCTTCGGTACCGTCCATGCTGCCCAGTTTTTCGATCCAGGTGTTGATGTTGCCTACGGCAGCATCAGGGGAAAGAGCCGTGATATCGCCTCCGGCAGACTTCACAGCGTCAATGGTTGCGGTTACTGCTTCGCCGGGAGCGGCCATACCGCTAACTTTGTCCATGGCATTACCGGCAG
>CAYWMW010000040.1:6858-21899 GCA_964458975.1 uncultured Lewinella sp.
TCCATGGCACCTCCGGCAGTTTCCTTAGCGGAGTCCATGGCATTACCGGCAGACTCCTTGGCGGAGTCCATGGCGTCGCCAACAGAAGCAGCCTGATCTCCACACGCCATTACCAACATGGCAAGTGTGAATAGAATAAGATTTCTCATTGTAGTTGAATTTTAATGAATGAAAACGCGAAGCTAACTAATTATAAGTGAGATTATTGTGATTCTCTTTACAAATTAGCTGGACAGATTGCTGAGGGCTAAGACCAACGGATACATTTCGTAGAGCCGACAATTCCTACCCTACAATAGTTCATGTAGAAAAAAGGCACTCTACTGTTGTATTAACCAGTTTAACCCCCTCTTTTTTGACGTCAGGAAATCAACCGCAGAAGTAACTTTGAACCCCATTCATGAACCTAAGCCAAGACTTCGGCATTACCCTAATATGCCAATAAATCAGCGCATCCTCACCCATCCGGGCCTGAATCCCCTTTGGGAAAGTATGGAACGCGACCGCCGCCAACAGCAGATCGCGGCGGTAGCCGTCATCGTTTTATCGCTCCTCTCCGTCGTAGTTGGCGTAGTTTCCCGTCGTTTGGGCTGGGCGATGCTGGGTGGCATTGGCTGCACGGCCGCGCTTTGGTGGCTCTTCCGCATCCTGACCGAGCAGCCGCTGGCCTTCTGGCGCCGGCACCTGCGCGAAAAACCCGAAAACATCGTCTGGGTCTACGGCCTGGTGACCGAGCGGATGCCCTTCGGCTTCAAGACCGTCTCCGTAGGCACCCTCCACCTCGTTGAAGCCGACGGAGACATCCACGCCTTCGGCATGAAACCCGCCGAGCTGAAACTCGTCACCAAAACCCTCAACCGCGTCCTTCCCCACGCCGAGTTTGGCTACTCCCCCGAGCGCGAGATGAAGTACCGGGGGGAAGTCACCAACTTTAAAGGCCGCGATCAGTTTAACCAAATAAAGTGAGTGGCTCAGCGGTTGGCTTGAAGCATTTAGCGGTTAGCTTTCAGCACCCACTTCCACTTAGGGTTCGCGCAATAATAAGTTGTTCTGGTCGAAACTCGCCAAGGCCGCGAGTGCCGTTTCAAAAGCGGAAATTATTGTTGCGCGAACCCTTACCTCCATATCACGCATGCTTCGCTTATCACACATGTTATCGCGTAGCGATTACACCATGAGTAACCTCGGACGCAGCGCCCGTCGCGTAGCGACCAGCGGAGTCCGGGGCACATAGCCCTGACCACCACACCTTAAATATCCCCGGACCCAGTCCGGGGTAACTCCTCTCCCCCAAATGACCTTCTGGAACCAAATAAAGTCCATCTTCAACCAGGCAGAGAACTCTTCCTCTTCCGCCCCGACCGTCCACGAGCTGATCCGGAGGAGCGAAGCGGAACTGGAAGACTATGCACACTGGAAGACCACCGCCGCCCCCCGTCGCCTCCTTGACTGGCTAAGTGAGCAGTACGCCCGCCACAACGACGGACAAATCACCGACACGACCATCGGCTTCCTTAAGCTCGACAGCTCCAAAGGTTTCGTGATCTACTTCAAGGAGATGAATTATAACCGGGAGGAAATCACCCATTTCTTCCACTACCTGAAGGAGCGCGTACTTACGCTCAACTACCGCTCGGATATTTCCGACCGCCGCATCTTCCCCCGCAGAGACTGGATCGAGACCCAGGAGCGGCACTACCTGAAACCCAAAGTCGACCTCAACGACGCAGTAATGGACCAGGCCTACGGCAACATCATGATTGAGTTTGAGCTGCGGGACGATCAGCCCCACAACCTCCGCCTCCGGGCTACCGTCTACAACGATTCGCTGTATGAGGCGAAGGGGAGTTTTGGGGGCTTGGTGATGGCTTTGGTGGCTTAGGAACGCGAACAAAATAAACCCAGACTTTTGCTCGGTGCCTTTTGACCGCTGGCTTCGTTAAAAAGCCTCGCCAACACTACGGCGTTGTCTACGTTTTTTGCCTCACCAGCAGCCAAAATTCACCAGATCAAAAATATGGGTTTATTTCATTCGCGTTCCTTAGTCTCTTCGTGGTAGTAAAGATCCCTATTTCGGTAGAAGTCTTTCGGGCGGATCGAATATAAAAGGATGACCATATCGCTAAACACAGCACCGCTTCGCGGTGCAGTTTCTCGCACGGAAGACGCTGTAACCCAAGACTCCGCTCCGCTACGTCTTGGTTTACTATCGTTAAATCCCTATGGGATTAACTTGGCTTGGAAAGCCTCGACCGGAGTGTTGCTTCATCCACAAGCCCTTAACTTTTTTTGCACCTGCGGCCGCGCATAAAGAAGCATTTAGGGTTCAGTACACCGTGTAGCCGGCAGGCCTGAATGCTTTAAGCTAAATGCTGTTATACTAAGCCAGGAAACCATAGATCAACGCCAAAATAAGCAGCACCGCAATGGCCGCAATATTGAAGCCCATCCGGGTGCGGAAGAGGGACGGCTCCAGGTCGATAGCCTTATGGTCGTCTTCCTGCTTATCGGTGTAGATGAGGCCAAGGACAACGACGGAAAGAAGACCGAAGAGGTACACCGCCCAGTCTGGCACGCCGGGAACGGGCTGTACGAATAAGCGAATGGCGGTACAAACGCCGATCACGATCACGACCAGCGCGATGCCGTTCCGGATCGTCATGTCCTTAATGATGCCTTCCGAAGAAGTAGACGCCGCGGGAGCGCCACCGCCTTTGTTCGTTACGGCACTCAGGCCGATCATCAGGGCGGAAGAGATGAGGAACATCAGCGCCATCCGATCGAGGAAGGCCAGCTCGGGCATGATGAATTTAAAGAAGAGCGAAAGCGGCACCCCGAGCAGGATCACCACCAGGGCTGCTTTAGACGTTCCCCGGCGGTAGAACATCCCGAAGATGAAGACCACCAGTACGCCCGGGCTCAGGAAGCCGGTGTACTCCTGGATGATCTGAAAGACCTGCCCGGCACCGGCCAACTGCGGAGCTACGATGGCTCCGATGATGAGGGAGGCCGCCGCCGCTATCTGCCCCATTCTTACCTGGCGCTCCTGGCTGGCTCCGGGGTTGATGAACTTGTTGTAGATATCGATCGTGAAGATCGTGGAAGCACTGTTTACCATAGAGCTTACGGAAGATCCGATGGCCGCAACCAGCGCCGCAAAAGTGAGCCCACGGAAACCAGCCCCAACGTAATTACCCAAGACCCACGGGAAGGCCTGGTCCGCCTTTTCGATATCAACGTTGATGCCTTTCTCTACGAGCAGGTAGTAAGCCGCGATGCCGGGCAGAACGGCAAAGAAGGGAATGAAGAGCTTCATGAAGGCCGCGAAAGCGATGCCTTTCTGGGCCTCGGCCAGGCTCTTAGCGGCCAACGCCCGCTGGATGATGTACTGGTTGAAACCCCAGTAGTAAGTATTCACGATCCACATACCACCAAGGAGCAGCGCCATGCCCGGTAGCAGGTTGAAACTGGACTTGACCTCGTCTCCGGGCACCAATTCCGTTGGGTTGCCCGCAAAATCCACCCCTTTGGCGAGCTCGGTAGTTGCAGCTTTACTAACGAATGTATCGGAGGGTTCGAAGAGCATCTCGAAGTGACCGGGCAGGGCACGGTACAGTTCGGTGATTCCGGCCAGAACACTACCGTCTCCCACAAAACTCAGGATGCCCCAGGCCGCAATAGTTCCTCCCAGCAGGAGGACGACTACCTGGACGACGTCCGTCCAAACCACCGCTTTCAGGCCACCAAAGATGGAGAAACAAGCGGAATACAGTACGAGACCGATGATGCCGTACACGAGCGGTACGTCCAGCAATTGCTCGATAGCCAGCGCCCCGAGGTAAATCACCGTAGCAATATTGACGAAGACGAAAAGGGCGATCCACATCACGGACATGATCGTCCGGACCGTACCGTCGTAGCGTTCTTCAAGGAACTGCGGCATAGTATAAATCTCCTTTTTCAGGAAGACGGGCAGTAGGAATTTAGCGACGATGATGAGCGTGATGGCCGCCATCAGTTCGTAAGTAGCGATGGCCAAACCAAGCTCAAACCCCGAGCCGTTCATCCCGATGATCTGCTCTGCAGAGATGTTGGAAGCGATGAGGGAGCCACCGACCGCCCACCAGGGAAGGCTACGGCCCGCCAGGAAATAATCGCTCGCAGTAGCTGCTTTTTCACGGTTGGCTATCCAGATGCCAAAGAGTATGACGCCGACGATGTAAACGCCGAAAATGATCAGGTCGATCCCTTGTAATTGCATGATCCCTATGTATAGTGAGTGTACCAGTGGTACTAAAGAAGGGCAATATAGTGGATTAGCAACTAAGCCGGGTGGTCAGTTCGTGTAAATGTTGCACTAAGTCCGGTTTCTTGCGCTAATATAGTAGCCTCGGCTACCGGAGGTAAAAATTTCGTTGCGCCGATTTTCGTCAAAGCGGGCCGCTCGGTCGCTGCTGGTCAGGGTTGAAGCTGAATCAAAGTTCAACTTGCCATAGTTCTGAAAATCACCTGAAGCGATCGGGTGAAGTACAGCAAGTTCTCCGGA
This sequence comes from uncultured Lewinella sp., assembly GCA_964458975.1. Taxonomy (GTDB): domain Bacteria; phylum Bacteroidota; class Bacteroidia; order Chitinophagales; family Saprospiraceae; genus Neolewinella. The sequence continues at coordinate 11,405 of CAYWMW010000040.1, forward strand.
TCAGTAAATCCGGCGGGTTCCCGTTTCCAGCAAGCCTTCCACGGCCTCGAAGATGCGTTCCGGCTTTTGTGGCCGCCAGGTAAGACCATTTAGCTGTTCGCCGAAGGCGAGGTAGTTGTCTAAACGGGTTTGGGTAAGCTCATCCATCACGTGGTTGTGGCAATTGAGCAGAGCTACCCAGCCGTCGTCGTCGGAGATTTCCTCCAGCCACTCTTCGTAGTAGTCCGTCTCATCGCCGTGGAAGTTGAGCACGCCTTCCATGATGATGATGAAGTGGCGGATTCCGTTGCCGATGAGTTGATCGATGAACTCCCGCTTGAGGTGCATCACGTCGTTGTGGACGGCATCGTTCCACTCGCCGATCATTTCGATGATGACGTAGTGCTCGTCGTAGTCAGTAAAGAGTTGTTTCAGGTAGAGGGTTTCTGCACCAAACTCATCCCACTGCGGGTGCAGCAGGTAGTTGTAGACTTTGTTTGTGTAGCCGAATTCTGAATAAGTCCGCCCGTGGAAGGGGGAGTACTGGTCGTCTTCAGCGCGGTATTTTTCGCGCCATCCGAAGTGGGGCTCGATGTCGTGCATAATTGGTCTTGTGGTTCGGTGGTCTTGTGGTCTTGTGGTCTTGTGGTTTGGGTGGTCTTGTGTGACGTTTCTTTACTCAGCTGACCGCCTCCTGCTTGGCAGGAAATCTCCCCCTAAATTTTGCAACCAACTCTCAACCCCATGGGTGAGTAGGAGGATTGAGAAAAAAAGGCGTATACCCGTAAATTTGTTTGTACATCATAACCCCAAAAAGAGAGGCTACTGCTACAGATTTGTTAAAGAACCCTGAAGGCTTCGCCCAAGCGTTACCAAACAATTAAAAGCCTTCCGGGCATGTACCTTTTGGCCGCTTCCGGTCGTCAATACGAGCATGAACAACGTGGATAAATACCTTCGCCTTTTCGTACTTGTTTTCCTACTTGTTGCTCCGGCACTCTTGCTGTCGGTTATCGGTAGTTAGTTGTAACCCTTTGTGGGTACAGCCTACTGAACCCTACGAACCGAGGTACCTGTAATGCCTGCTTCGGTCAGCTTTTCCTTCTCCGTTTCTGCCTGGCTCTGGAAGTAAAATTTCCCAACAAAGACACGTACCGACTTGCCCACATCCGCACTGTAAACGGGGGCGAAGCCCAGTGCTCCTAATTTTGCCACCATCTTCTCAGCGTTTGACTTTGAGGAATACGCACCTACCTGTACACCAAAAAGTATGGCGTCCGGGTCAAATTGAGTTTTTACTGGTGCAGGGGCCTGCTGCGGCGCAACAACTCCCGCACTTCCGTAGCTTTCCGGCGCAGCTACTGGTGTAGTTTGGTTTTCTAGCTCACGCTTAACTACACTGGTCAAGACTACTTTAGGCTTCGCGTAACCGGCCTTTACCAGGCTGTTCTTGATGATTTCTGCACCTTCCTTTGTTTCGGCAAGGCCAGTAAATACTTTGGTCAGTTTTGTTCCGGTAACGGCGTGCGCATCGGCAAAACCTTTCCCGATCAGTTCTGCGGTCAGCTTCTCAGCGTTCGTACGGCTACCGAATGCGCCTACCTGTAAAACATAAGCTTTGACCATATTTTCTGGTTGCTCTTCGGCAGACTTTACCGGTGCCGTAGCGGGCACGGGGTTTAGCACCGCTCCTCGGTAGTCCGGCGGTGTCGTGGCGGGGCCAAGGGTAGCAGCGTTTGCTTGCTGCTCTTTCAGCCAGGCCGAGCGGTTACAGGTTGGGCCTTTCGTTCCTTGCGCAAGAATTCTGACGCTTACCATTGCGGTACCTGCCTGTAAAATGCCAATTTGCTGGGCGGCAATTCGGCTGAGGTCCAGAATTCGGTCCGGGCTGTGCGGGCCACAATCGTTTACGAGCACTTCCGTTTTTGCGCCGTTCACGACGTTCGTCACCTCCAGGCGGGTACCGTAAGCAAATGCTTTGCTGGCTGCGGTAAATTTGTTGTGGTCATAAATTTCCCCGGTGCTGGTTTCCCGCCCCTGCAGCCGATCCGGATAATAGCTGGCCAGGCCTTGTGCATCGCCAGCCGGTATGGGTATACGAGGGCTTACGGCAGGGCCGGGAACTACTTCGTTTACCGGCCTCATGGACACCGTCTGGGTGGGGTCCCACGGTGGTGGTGGCGGAGGAATGGCCTTGCCTTGTTTTTTCAACATTCTGGACCATGCGCCACGGTTGCAGGTAGGGCCGGAGTTACTGGCTTTTATTACCCGCAGACGAACCTTTGCTTCTCCGACTTTAATCATGTCCAAGTCCGCAGCGGCCGCCCGGCTCAGGTCAATGATGCGGCCTCTGGAATGGGGGCCGCAGTCGTTTACCCGCACCTGCGTGGTTCTACCGTTGCTCAGGTTGGTCACCTCAAGGATGGTTCCCCAGGGCATGTCCAAACTAGCGGCCGAGTACCCTGCCTTACGAAAGGTTTCCCCCGTACTCGTTGGCCGACCGTCAAATTTGTCTCCGTAGAAACTTGCCATCCCTTCCAGTTGCTGGGCGCTTAGCGGACTGTGCAGGCCAACGAGCAACAGAAGAAATAAGAATAGTGGCGCACTGTGGACAACTTGACGTTGGTAATTCATGGATCTATTAAAAATGGTCAGGCACAAATTAACCCGGTTTTTACTAAATATCCGCTACTGAGTAAAATTATGATGCACAAAGGAGTTTTTTAGGGCGCAGCCGCAGGTGCAGGGAAAGGTTTTCAGGTTCGCTCCCTCGGAATACACGGCACTTCCTTCAGGGCCTTAATTTATCAACCTCGCCTTAAAAATCACCGGAAGTGGCCGAGCCTGCTATATTTGTACCTTGTACCCTTGCCCCAACCAAATAACCCAGCCCAATGAACCCCAACGGCCAACTCCTCAGTCAACTCTCCCCCGCCGGTGTACGCACCATTACTTTTGGCCATCCGGCGCATAACAGTTTCCCGACCCATCAGTTGCAGGCCCTTGTTGCAGCGCTGGACTCGGCTTCGCAAGACGAGGCCACCCGCAGCATTTTACTCCGCAGCCAGGGAGAACGGACGTTTTGCGCAGGCGCTAACCTGGACGAGTTGCTGGCCATCACCGATAAGGAATCAGGCCAGAATTTCTTCATGGGCTTTGCTAACTTACTGATGGCCATGCGCCGGTGCACCAAGCCCATTGTGGTCGCCGTTCAGGGAAAAGCGATTGGTGGCGGTGTTGGCATCGCTGCGGCGGCAGATTACTGCATGGCAACCGAAGCGGCAAGCATCAAGCTGAGCGAACTGGCCATCGCCATCGGGCCTTTCGTCATCCTCCCGGCACTGGTACGAAAAATGGGCGTCGCCGCCGCTTCCGAGCTCAGCATCGATACCGAATGGCACGATGCCGCCTGGGCACAAAGTAAAGGGCTCTACCAGCGTGTTTATGGCACCAACGAAGAAATGTTCTCCGCCGCAAATGCCCTGGCCACCAAACTGGCAACTTACAGCCTGCAAGCCACGGCAGAGTTGAAGAAAACCCTTTGGCACGGTACAGACCACTGGCCAGCTTTACTTAGAGAACGGGCGGGAGTCTCCGGCCGCTTGGTACTTACGGAGGAGGCTAAGCAAGCTTTATCGGCCTTTAAGCGTAAGTGATCGGGCCAAATACCCCCGGGTTAAGGGATGAGAAAAGAATAAAGTGGCATCCCTAAGCCAGCCCCTTCCTCCGAATCTGATCCGCAAAATACCCCTGCCGGCCCTGCTTAAGCTCAAAGGAGACCAACTCGCCTGCGCTGATGGTATCCGCCAGCAAGTTCTTTGCCCTAAAGTGGAAATCCTCCCGTGTGTCTAGCAGCCGGAGGTAACCGTAGCCTTTCTCTGGGAGGTAAAAAATGATGGTACCGGTTTGCATGGTTTTGGGGTGGGGGGGGGGAATCTGACCAATTATTAGTTCGCGCTTCGGTTAAAAACGCGGAGCGTTTTCACGAACTCCTCCCCCGTGGGACCGCCGTAGGTAGCCGTGAAGCGCACGGTTGGGAAGGGGGGGTGTGGGCCGGACAGAATTGTAGCCAAATTATAAACCCCAACTTCAGGTTTAGATATAGGCTGTTAAATATGACACTAACCTCCCGTAACCACCTCACCCCAACCCCTCTCCAACAAGCCTCGCCTCGGGCTCGGCGGAGAGGGGCTATTCAGAAGAAAACGCTTCGCGTTTTGGTGGTAAAAACCCGCCACGGGTAATCATCAACAGATTAAACAGCCTAGGTTTAGATATCCTACCACTCAATCAAAAAGCCGCTCACCCAAAATAAGGATGAGCGGCTTTTAGCCGTAAGGCTCTTCGAAAAGAGGGCTTAGTTCTGAATCTCACCCGCACGCTTACCGGCGGAGTAGTTGATGCGCAACTGGTTACTCTTACGAAGTTTTGTTTTTACGTCCTGTACGATACCCATCGTTACTTCACCATCAACCCGGAGGGAAGAAGTGATACGGCCACGCTTGGCTTCAGGAAGTTTTACTTTGTGCTGCTCCAGGAACAGTGGGATTTCATCAACGGCGGCAATCTTGTCGCCGAGCTGGATCCGTGGCGAAGTACCGTAAATAGCCTGGTACTGCTGCGTTGGTCGGCCAACGTAGATGTAGTTAACGAGGGACTTCTCTTCAAGCTTGGTCAGCTGGGTAGCTTCCGGCGTATTCACGGAGAGCTTCAGGTCGGAATCCCGAAGAACGGTTACCATCATGAAGAAGAACAGCAACATGAAGATGATGTCCGGAAGAGATGCGGTAGAAACCTTGGGGCTTGACTTGCCGCGTTTTTTAGAAAACTTAGCCATTAGATTGATGCTTGAATTGGGGTTAACAACTGTATTTATCGTACAGCTGAAAGATGCCCTTCCGGGCGGTTTTGGTGGGAGGAAAAAGAAATAAAACGGGCCGGAACACGCCGTAGCGGAACCGGCCCGTGGATTTACTTATTTCTCTTCACCAAAGTTGGTAGGCTCCGCTTCGGAGAGTACCATCGGAATTTCTCCTTTGATGGCCTTGCGCTGGGCGAAAGGCATATCATCGGAGTAAGGCTCACCGTAACGCTTCTGGGCTAGTTCGTCCCAGAGTTCGTCGTAAGCGCCCTTCAGTTCGTTGTAAACGGCGAGGTACGTTTGGTAATTCGTACCCCGGTCATTCTTAAGCGAAATGATGGCGTTTTTTGGTGATTCCGACATATTGTCGAGGCGGCGCGGGTTCGAGATGAATTCCTTTGCGTTCTCCCGTAGTTGGGCGATGCGCATCGGCTCTTCACGGACGAGCAGCTGGTTGTTGGCGTTTACGAGTACGGAGTACACGTTACGTTCCTTCAACTTCGTGATGTCGGGCTCTTCGTCAGACCAGGGCGGCAACCTTACGAGGATACCCTTGTCTTCGGCGATTGTAGTCGTGACGAGGAAGAAAATGAGGAGCAGGAAGGCGATGTCCGCCATAGATCCTGCATTGATCTCATTGTTCATCCGGTCTCTGGTCTTGGTCTTAGCCATAGTCTGGTTGAGATTTATTCAGGTTACTTAAAGATACCGCGGATACCGAACACGACGAGTGAAAGGATCGAAAGCGCGATCATGATCAGAGCGGCCAGGATGGCACCACTAATAAATTTCAGGTTTCCGCTGCTAAAAGTGGTTTCCTGAGAAGTGGTGAACTTTTCGATGGCGCGTTGAATCTCGGGCGTCTCCGCTGCAATCTCACCGTTGGCTGTAGAGTAGCCGATGAAGACGATGACACCGAGAACCGCCAGACCGATGAGACCTTTGATGGAACCCTTGGGGTCGCTTGCAAACTGAACGATACCGAAGAGTAACGCCACGATAAAAGCAAGGGCCGTAAGCACCAGAGAGATACCGATACCGAAGTCAAAAACACCGGTATCATACTTCTCAGCGCCCGCAGACTCTGAGTTCAAAAGTTCCATCTCGGCGGGGTCGCCGGAGAAGATACTGATCAAAAAGATGGCAACAACCAGCACTCCAATCCCGAAAGCCAGCGCCTGACCGTATTTATTTAAAAATGCGTACATGCTATGATTGGATTTATATAATGAGGGCTGATTAGGCCTTGAAGCTGTTGTTGGTGGCCATGATGTCTACCAGGGCGATGGAAGCATCTTCCATTCTGTTGACGATACCGTCGATCTTGTTAACGATGTAGTTGTACAGGATCTGAAGAATAATGGCGACAACAAGACCGAATACCGTGGTAAGGAGGGCTACCTTAATACCACCGGCAACTACTGCGGGGGAAAGGTCACCTACCGTTTCGATACGGTTGAAGGCCTGGATCATACCTACTACCGTACCCATGAACCCAAGCATGGGCGCAATCGCGATAAAGAGAGAGATCCATACCAGGCCACGTTCCAGAAGGCCCATCTGAACGGAACCGTAAGAAACAATTGCTTTTTCTACTGCATCGGGGCCTTCTCCACTGTGGCGAAGCCCTTCGTAAAGTACGCTGGCGGTAGGGCCAGCAGTAGACTTAGCTACTTCCCGAGCGCCATCCATGTCGCCTTCTTCGAGGCGCTCACCGATGCGAGAGAGTAATTTATCAGTATTGACAGAAGCAAGATTAAGCGTAATGATACGCTCGATACAGAATGCCAGACCGAGGATAAGACAAACGAGAACAATCGCCATGAAGCGCCAGTCACCATCGATGAATTGCTTCTTGAGAATCTGGAATCCTGAAGACTCGTCTGTTTGTGCCGCAAGGTCGGCAGCGGAAAATACTACCAGCGTAAGGGCCGCCAGTGCTTTGGAAAGATGTCGCATAGCCAAATTTAGGTTGAACGAATAGTTTGTGCGTGAAGAGAATATACCAGCACGAATGCCAGTGATAAGTGATCTTTGAACCGCCGTTGCGGCCAATTGTGCGACGAATATCGCAACTATGTGCGGAAAGGTAAGAAAAATTCCACCTTATTAACTGTATAGACATGAGTTAAGCCGATGAAACCACCGCTAAAACAACTACCTACCAAAGAACAAGAGAATTGATTTATCTATCCTTTCAATACTTAAGGAGAGAAAGGAAGACTCTTTAGTTGTAGCCCCAGAACCCAGAAACTGAATACTACGAGGCAAAACGAAGACTTCTTCTTTTCTCATTCCTTTTCAATGCGGAGAGAGAGGGATGACTCCTACGTCGTGATCGCTGCGCTCAGAGTTCGAACCCAACGGGTACAAAGGGGGGGCCTTCCTTCTACTTTCCAAAATTTCAATGCGGAGAGAGAGGGATGACTCCTACGTCGTGATCGCTGCGCTCAGAGTTCGAACCCAACGGGTACAAAGGGGGGGCCTTCCTTCTACTTTCCAAAATTTCAATGCGGAGAGAGAGGGATTCGAACCCTCGGTACAGTTACCCGCACACACGCTTTCCAAGCGTGCTCCTTAAGCCACTCGGACACCTCTCCTTTTTAAAATATGTCTCGATACAATGGGCTATTCGTTAATAGCTTCTATCGGAACAAGCGCAAAAATTGCAAAAACGATCAACAAAACAAAATTTTTATTGGCATTCGTGCAGATTAAAAGTCAAAGCGAGACCGGTCTTGCGGCTGCCCAGGGGTGTGTGGGCTTTACAAAGCGGTCAAGTTCAAAGAGTTGCCACGCATTTGTGCAGGTTTGTCGGCAAACATCTTCTAAGGGAGATTCCCAGAGCGCAGCGATCTTTTCTGCGACGAGTGGGACGTAAGCGGTCTCATTTCGTTTTCCACGGTGCGGGACGGGTGCCAGGTAAGGAGCATCCGTTTCCAGCAAAATCCGATCCCGAGGCACACTACTAACTACCGGGCCGATGCCACCGTTTTTAAAGGTCACCACGCCTCCGATGCCGAGGTAGAAGCCACGCTCAATGGCGCGGTTTGCCTGTTCGAGGTTTCCGGTCCAGCAATGAAAAACACCGCGCAATTTTGGGTTATCGATGCCATCGATCAACTCCAGAAGCTCATCAATGGCTTCGCGGGCGTGGATGCAAATTGGCAGATCGTAGTCGATTGCCCACTGGCACTGCCGGAGAAAAGCGGTTTCCTGTTGGGTTCGGAAGGTCTTATCCCAGTACAAATCCATCCCGATTTCACCGATGGCTACCCAGGAGCGTTCTCCCAGGTATTTTTCTACTGCGGCTAGTTCGGTTTTGAAGTCTTCCCCCACGCTGCAGGGGTGCAGACCGATCATAGCCAGGGTCTGAGCCGGGTAATCCGCCTCAAGTTGCAGCATCGCCGCGTGGCTCTTCAGGTCTACGGCGGGCATGATGGCCAGTTCTACCCCGGCGTTCCGGGCGCGGGCCATCATTGCGTCGCGGTCTTCGGTAAACTTCCCACTGTAAAGGTGGGTGTGCGTATCAATGTACATATATATTAGGTATGCCCTAGATGCGGGCGTTGTTCAATTTGGTGGTTGGGGAGGAAACATCCAAAGGCCAGAAAGCACAATATTGCTGTACATTTCTCGCTCCTTTACCTTTTCTGGCACCTGCGGCCGCGCCCTATTATCAATACATCGGGCAACCGCAGCCGGCTGCCTTACAACCTGAAATCATCAGAAGAACAAAGAAGCAAAGCAAGAAGATGACGGGGCGTTTCATGGCCGCAAGGTACGGAACAGCACACATTAATGAGGGCGACGGCGCGCGGGTGCAAAGAAAGTTTTGAGGCATTTGTTACCTTGTCAACTGAGAAATATTATCAATACTATGTATCCATCCTTATACGACGAGCCAGCACTGAACGAAATTATCGACCGCATCAATAAGCTTACGCCGGAGAGCCAACCAATCTGGGGTAAGATGAACGTTGCCCAGATGCTGGCCCACAACAACGTTGCCTTTGACATAACCTCGGGCAAAATACCCGCCAGCTATAATTTCCTGATGCGCTGGATGCTTAAAACATTCGTAAAACCAACCGTGGTCGGAGACAAGCCCTACGGGAAAAACGGCCGCACAGCCCCGGTTTTCATCGTGGCCGACGAACGAGACTTCACCGCTGAAAAAGCAAAATTGGTGAAAAACTTCAAACGTTTCAACGCAGAAGGTTCCTCAGCCTACGAGGGCAAGGTGTCCCCCTCCTTCGGAAAACTCACCAGCCAGGAATGGAGCAACCAGTACTGGAAACATCTGGACCACCACCTGCGGCAGTTCGGGGTCTGAAGGAGTTTGGAGTCGGGAGTCGGGAGTCGGGAGTCGGGAGTCGGGAGTCGCTGCCGCAAGTACTGTTCGCGGCGCTACGCTTGCTCACCGAAGGCGAAGGAGCTTAGCGAACGGAGTGGTACTTGCTGCAGCTAAATTTTAAATCTTGAATGTTGAATCAAAAATTTTAAATTCTCAGACGAGCAAGCGTAGCGCAGCGAGTGGCAACAGCGGTAGCGAGTCCAGACTCCAGACTCCCGACTCCCGACTCAATCAGTCAGCATCTCCCCCACCAACCGCGTAGCTACCTCCATCCCCTCACTACCGCCCATCTCGATGGTGTGGATGTTGCCCCGTCGCTTCAGCTCGTAGTTGATGCTGGGCTTGGGGTCTACGTAGATCACGGGTACGTTATCGTCCGCGTAGCCCACCAGGCCCGCTGCGGGGTAGACCTGCATGGAGGTCCCGACGATGATGATCAAGTCTGCTCGGCTGACAACGCGCGCGGCGTTCTCAATCTCCGGCACCGCCTCTCCGAACCAGACGATGTGCGGGCGCATCTGGTTGCCTTTATCGTCGGTATCGCCAAGTTTGATGTCTCCGGGCCAGTCAACAATAAAACCATCGGCGTTGGCCGGGCGGGCTTTGAGCAGCTCGCCGTGCAGATGGATGATGTTAGTGCTTCCCGCCCGTTCGTGCAGATCATCAATGTTCTGGGTGATGATCGTAACATCGTAGTCGTCTTCCAGGGCCGCGATGAGTTTGTGGCCTACGTTGGGCTTCACGGTATGGAGCTGCGCCCGGCGTTGGTTGTAGAAATTAAGGACCAATTCAGGGTTAGCGGCAAAGCCTTCCGGGCTGGCTACGTCTTCTACCCGGTGGTTTTCCCACAGGCCGTTACTGTCTCTAAAGGTCGCGATTCCGGATTCGGCGGAGATGCCAGCACCGGTTAGGATGGCTATTCTTTTCATGACTTGCTAACGGTTGTTGATGAACAGAGGTTGCAGGGAGGTGGGAGTCGGGAGTTTGGAGTCGGGAGTCGGGAGTCGCTGCCGCAGGTACCGTTCGCCGCGCTAAGAGATTCTCGATTCGTGATTCTCGATTCTCGATTCGTGATTTAGCTACCGCAGGTACCGTTCGCGTCGCAAAGCTCGCTCACCGAAGGCGAAGGAGCATAGCGAACTGAGTAGTACTTGCGGCAGCCAAATTTCAAATGTTGAATGTTGAATCAAAAATTTTAAATTCCCAGGCGAGCAAGCGCAGCGCAGCGAGTGGCAACAGCGGTAGCGACTCCCGACTCCCGACTCCAAACTCCCGACTCCCACCTCCCTGCAACCTCT
>CAYWMW010000041.1:0-12568 GCA_964458975.1 uncultured Lewinella sp.
GGAGCTAGGAGCTAGTTCCTAACCACTACCTTACAAAGGCGGTAGCCATGCCACCATCAACGTTGATGATGTTTCCGGTAGTTTTGGTCAGTACGCCAACGCAGGCGAACACGCCGTCGGCGATGTCGTCCGGGCGGATGATCTCGTTGAGGAGGTTGCGCTTGGCGTAGTGGGCGGGCAGCTCTTCGACGGTGATGCCGTAAGCCTTGGCGCGGCCTTCGGCCCACTTACCTTCCCAGATTTTGGAGCCGATGATGACGCCGTCGGGGTTAACGGTATTGACCTTGATGTGGTCTTTGCCGAGTTCAGCGGCGAGCAGGCGGCTCATGTGCTGCTGGGCAGCCTTTGCCGTTCCGTAACCCACATTGTTGGGGCCGGAAACGAGGCCGTTCTTGCTGGCGATGCTGATGAAATCACCCCCCGTGCCCTGGTCGCGCATAACGCGAACGGATTCCTGGGCGAGCATGAATTGGCCCTTGACGAGGACGTTCTGCAGAATGTCCCAATCTTTCTGGGTGTGGTCTTCGAGCGGCTTGGAGATGGCCAGGCCTGCGGAGTGGACGACGATGTCTACCCCACCGAACTCAAGCGCGGCAGCATCGAAAGCCTTTTCGATGGATTCAGCACTCGTCACGTCGCAAACGGCATAGGAGGACTGGTCGCGCTTATAGGTTGCGTTGGCCTCCTTAAGCGCTTCTTCGTTGATGTCAGAGAGGACGACCACGGCGCCTTCGGCAACGAGCTTATCGGCGATCGCTTTACCGATTCCGCCACCGGCACCGGTAACGAGGGCGACCTTGCGGCTGAGTGGCTGCTCGGCGGGCATCCGCTGGAGCTTGGCTTCTTCGAGGAGCCAGTACTCGATGTCGAACGCTTCCTGGCGCGGCAGGGCGGTGTATTCCGTGATGGCCTCAGCACCGCGCATCACGTTGATGGCGTTGATGTAGAACTCGGAGGCTACGCGGGAAGTCTGCTTGTTTTTTGCGAAGCTGAACAGACCGACGCCGGGGTACAGGATGATGACCGGGTTGGGATCGCGGACGGCGGGGCTGTTGTCCCGTTTATGGTCGTTGTAGTATTTATGGTAACCGGCGCGGTAGTCGGCGAAGGCGCCTTCGAGCTTCGTCAGGATGGCGGCGCGGTCGGAGAGATCTTCTTTGGGGTCGAGATCGAGCACGAGGGGCTGGATCTTGGTGCGCAGGAAGTGATCCGGGCAGGAAGTACCCATCGGCGCGAGGCGGTCGATGTCGTTAGAGTTGATGAACTGGAGCACCACGTCGGTATCCTGGAAGGTACCTACCTGGCGGGCTTCGCTGGAGGTCAGCCCGCGGAGCAGCGGCATCAGTTTGCTGGCTTGCGCTTTACGCTCCGCCGGGGCGAGGCTCTTGACGCGTTGGCCGCCGAATACCTTATTGCCCTGGGCTTTCACACGGTCTTCGATGTACTGGCTGGCCATTTCGATGACCTCCAGGCTGTTCATGTAAGACTCGTAGGAAGTATCACCCCAAGTGAAGAGGCCGTGGCTACCGAGCACGATACCACGGATGCCGGGGTTATCGGCCAGGCACTTCTCCAGCTGGAGGCCGAGGTCGAAGCCGGGGCGCTGCCACGGCACCCAGCCCATGGTGTCTCCCCAGATTTCTTTGGTCACCTTCTCACTGTCTTTCGCAGCGGCGACGGCGATGAGGGCATCGGGGTGCAGGTGATCGATGTGCTTGAAGGGCAGCAGGCCGTGGAGCGGGGTATCGATGGAGGGGGCCTTGGAGTCCAGGTCGTAGATGCAGTGGTTGAAGAGGCCAACCATGCGGTCTTCGTCGTGCATGCCGCCGTAGACTTTTTTGAGGTCGCGCAGGCGTTCGGTGTACAGGCCAGCGATGCCTTTACGGGTCAGGGTGCCGATGTCTCCACCGGAGCCTTTTACCCACATGACTTCCACCTCCTTGCCGGTGAGGGGGTCTTTTTCGATGGTCTTGCAGCTGGTGTTGCCACCACCGTAGTTGGTAATGCGTAGGTCTGCGCCCAGGATGTTAGAACGGTAGAGGAAGAGGGCAACCTGGTCGTCTCCGAGGGAGGCTGCGTGGGCTTCGTCCCAGAGGTAATCTACGTGTTTGAAGGTGGTGGTATTCGTCATGATCGGTGAGTGATGAGTTTTTGTCCTTTATTCTTTGTTGTCGCTAAGTTAGATAAGCTATTGACTGGAGGTGTCCTGTACCGTCCCGGAAGGGAGCGACAAGAGCGGTTTGAAGTAGTATGTCTTCATAAGGATTGTTTTGAGGATTCTCTGCCAGAAAAGCCTTTATTTTAATGTAAACCACTACATTGCACTGGTTAGCGACGTTATCTACCTTTAGTGCTATTGGCGGCAATACGTCTTCTAAATATATCGATCAAACAACGCATGAGTATTTTAAAAAACATCATTGTTGATGAAAATTCGCGTAAGCCTAAATACCGGCAGATCGTCGAAAGCATCATCGACAGTATTTCAGCGGGCAAACTGAAGATCAATCAGAAGATTCCCTCTATCAATCACCTCAGTGAAGAATTTTCTCTTTCTCGGGATACGGTAGAGAAAGCCTACAAAATCCTGAAGGGGCAAAACATCATTACTTCGGTTGCCGGAAAAGGCTACTACGTAACCTCTACCCCACTCATTTCACGGATCAATGTGCTGTTTCTGGTTAATAAGCTGAGCGCTTACAAAATGAGGATTTACAATTCTTTCCTTCGTGCAATTGGTGCTGCGGCTCATACTGACCTGTACATCTACCACTGTGATGAGTCCTTATTTCTTAACCTACTGAACAAAGCCGGAAAATCTTACGACTATTACGTCGTTATGCCCCATTTCAAGACGGGTAGCCTGCGGCACGCCAGCAGTACGGACGAGGTAACCAAAGCACTAAATGCCATCCCGAAACACAAACTCGTAGTGCTGGATAATAACCTCCTTGACCTGAAAGGAGAATACGCCCAGGTACACCAGGATTTCGAAAACGATATTTATGAGGCGCTAAAGCAGGGTCAGGATAAGATTATCCGCTACAACAAACTTGTAATCGCCTACCCTTCCAGCTCCGTTTATCCGTACCCAAGGCGAATCCTGCGTGGGTTCCGAAAGTTTTGTGTAGAAGCGAAACGCTCCTTCGCCGTAATTGAGGAAATTGAGGAAGATATGCCCCTGGAGAAAGGGACCCTCTACCTCACCATTCCGGAGGTCGACCTGGTTAACCTCGTAAAAGCTGCCCGAGACCAGGGCCTGAAACTCGGCCAGGACGTCGGCATTATCTCCTACAACGAGACCCCGCTAAAGGACCTCCTTGGCATCACTACCATTTCCACCGACTTTGCTGAAATGGGGCGAACGACGGCACAGATGATCCTGGAAAAACGGCAGGAGCGGATTAAGAATCCGTTTGCTTTGCTTAACCGAGATTCTTTGTAACCTTGATTTGGGCGGGTATGCTAAGGGGTGGGCATGCACCACGTGTCGGTTTTATGACAGACAACGACGGGTAAGCCCTTAGGGATGGGAAAAGAGTAAAGTGTCATTCTTGCTCGGCGCCAACCCCGTAAGTACAGGATGCCAAAAGCCAGGGGCCGCTCTTATCTTTCAACCATTATCAAGCTCCCCAGTCAAAGCCATCATGCAAAAACTATTGTTCGCCTGCTTTTTGTTCTTACTCTGCACCAGCGGCCGCGCCCAAAACGTAACGCTCCCGCCCGTATTTACCCAAGCGGAAAGTGAGAACGCCCACCGCTCTCCGATGGTGAAGACTTATTTGGCACCGACGCGCATCGTCTGGCAATCGGACGACAGCGGCGAGTTCATCCAGCACCCCGAACTGCTGCTGAATAAAAGTAATGGCCAGGTAGCCGTCAACGACCCCAAAAAACTGCGCTTGGTGAGTACTGCTGACCACAAACCCGGTATCCTGCTGGACTACGGCCGCGAACTCCACGGCGGCGTCAAGATCAGTATGGGCATCAAGCCGGGTAAAGGGCCGGTGAAGGTGCGCGTCCGCTTCGGCGAGTCGGCCATGGAAGCGATGTCGGACATCAGCGGAGCGAACGAGCAGAACGCAACCAACGAGCACAGCATGCGTGACTTCATCATCGAAGTACCCTGGCTCGGCAGCGTAGAAGTTGGTGAAACCGGCTTTCGGTTCGTACGCATTGACCTGGTAGACGAAGGGGTGGACATGCCGCTCTACGCCGTCCAGGCCGCCTTCGTTTACCGGGACCTGCCTTACCTGGGCACCTTCGAGAGCAACGACGAGCGCCTCAACGAAATCTGGCGAGTCGGAGCCTACACCGTCCACCTCAACATGCAGGATTACCTGTGGGACGGCATCAAGCGCGACCGCCTCGTCTGGGTCGGTGACCTCCATCCGGAAATCATGACCGTCGCCTCCGTTTTTGGCAACAACGAGGTGGTTCCGCGCAGCCTGGACCTGGCCCGCGACCAGCACCCCCTGCCGAAGTGGATGAACAACATCAGCAGCTATTCAATGTGGTGGCTCATCATCCACCAGCAGTGGTACGACAACTACGGCGACCTGGAATACCTCAAAGAACAGGAAACTTATATGATCGCCCTGCTCGATCAGCTCGCCACCTTCATTGATGCCGACAATTCCGAAACACTCAACGGAAATCGTTTCCTCGACTGGCCGACGAAACCCGACGATAAAGCCGTACACGCTGGCTTACAAGCCATGATGGTCCTCACCTTTGAAGCCGGGAGCAAGATGATGGAGGCGCTCGGTAAGCCCGCCCTTCAACAGAAGTATACCGACGTGGCCAGCGCCCTGCGCAAGCACGTTCCGGCAGGCAATACCACCAAACAAGCGGCGGCCATGATGGCCCTGGCAGGCCTTTCCGACGCAAAACAGATCAACGAAGATGTACTGAAGAAAGACGGCGTACAAAACATGTCTACTTTCTACGGCTACTACATTTTAGAAGCGATGGCAGATGCGGGCGATCACGCAGGTGCAATGGACGTTATCCGGCAGTACTGGGGCGGGATGCTCGACCTCGGAGCGACGACCTTCTGGGAAGACTTCGACATCAACGATAGCCGCAACGCGACGCCAATTGACGAGCTGGTTCCCGCAGGTAAAGACGACATCCACGGCGACTTCGGCGACTTCTGCTACGTAGGCTACCGCCACAGCTTCTGCCACGGCTGGGCCAGCGGACCCACCGCCTGGCTCAGCCAGCACGTACTCGGCATCACCCTGATGGAAGGCGGCGAGGCGGTAAAAATTGAACCGCACCTGGGCAACCTGAAGTACGCCAAAGGTACCTACCCGACCAAGCACGGCCTGATCCGGCTTACGCACTTCAGGGATGCGGACGGGCAAGTACAGTCTATCGTGGAAGCACCGGAAGGGATGAAGGTTATTGAGTAGTTTGGGCTTGCTCCGCGGACCCTTAATTTACACTATACTTCACAACTACTCCTCATGAACGTCCACAAGTTTCTTAGCCTGCTCCTCCTTGGGTCCTTACTTTGCACCTGCGGCCCCGCCCAGAAAAACGAGATCGCTGAGCCAACCAACGGGAGGCCAACCAGCCCGCCCAATGTCTTATTCATTGCCGTGGATGATCTGCGCCCCGAGCTCGCCTCCTTCGGCAAGGGCATGATCCACTCCCCCAACATCGACCGGCTGGCGGCCATGGGCACCGCCTTCACCAACGCTTACTGCAACGTGCCGGTGTGCGGAGCCTCCCGGGCCAGCATCATGACGGGAATGCGGCCGTTGCGGGATAGGTTCGTAAGTTATAAAACAAAAATCAGCGAAGACGCACCCGACGCGGTAACCTTGCACGGCCACTTCAAGGCCAACGGCTACTACGCCGCCGCCATCGGGAAAATGCTCCACCACGCCACCGACCGGGCCGAAGACTACAACGAACCCAACTGGAAACCCGGCGTAGGCGCAGGGGCGGGCCGCGATTACCAAATGCCCGCCAACATGGCCATCGCCAACCTTAAGGACTTCGACGGCCGTGGCCCCGCCTTCGAGCGCGGGCAGGTGGCCGACACCGCTTACTTTGACGGCAAAATTGCCAACCAGGCCGTGAGCAAAATCAAAGAACTAGCCCCGAAAGAACAGCCTTTCTTCCTGGCCGTAGGCTTCATGAAACCTCACCTCCCCTTCAACGCCCCCGAAAAATACTGGGCGATGTACGACGAGGCCAACATTCAACTCCCGCCTACTTACTACCGCGCCGAGGGTACTCCGAAGGCCATCCACCATAATTCCGGAGAACTGCGCAACTACACCGGCGTACCCAAAGACAAGGTGTTGCCCAAAGACTACGCCAAAAAACTTATCCACGGTTACTACGCCAGCGTAAGCTATATGGATGCCCAGCTGGGCCACGTGCTCGATGCCCTCGAAGCCAGCGGCGAAGCCGACAATACCATCATCGTTTTCTGGGGCGACCACGGCTGGAACCTGGGCGACCACGCCATGTGGTGCAAGCATACGCCTTTCAACACTTCTTTGCGGGTTCCGCTCATCTTCTCCGGCCCCGGCCGGTCACCAGGTCGCTCCCCAGCTATGGTGGAGTACGTCGACATCTTCCCCACCCTTTGCGACCTCGCGGGCCTCGACCAACCCGCCCAACTGGAAGGCAAAAGCCTCCTGCCGCTCATGGAAGATCCGCTGCAAAACTGGCCCGGCCACGTCTTCACCCGCTGGAAAGACGCCGACAACATCACCACTTCCCGCTACTCCTACACGGAATGGTACGACAAAGCAGGAGACCGCTACGCACGCACCCTGTTCGATCATGATACGGATTCGTTGGAGGTAAACAACCTTGCGGAGAAAGCCGATTTCTTACCCCTTGTGGAGGAGCTTTCGGCTCGGCTGCCGATAGGGAAAAAGTGATGGAGAGCGGCAACCATTCAAATGATTTTCTCCGGAAACACAATTTTGATTCCGTAGCCCTTGGTGTCAAGTAGCGTCAACTCACCTTTCAATTTTTTGGTAAGTAACTCAATCAGGTTGGCCCCAAAAGCGGTACTGTCTGCCCGCTTTTCAGCAGCAGCTACCCCTACGCCATCATCGGCAACAAGCAACTCGATTTGGCCATTTTCGCGGTGGAGAGAAATTTCAATTATCCCCTCTCTCCCGCCCGGGAAAGCATATTTGATGGAATTGGTGATCAGCTCATTGATGATCAGCCCGAGGGGGATCGCCACATCAACGTCAAGGCTGACGTCTTCCACATCATAGTAAATATCTACCTGTTCTTCGAGTCTGTAAGCATCAAGCAGGGTCTCTCCCAGGTCTTCAAGATACTTCGGCATGTACACCGCAGTAATATTTGTGCCCTGGTAAAGCTTGTTATGAATAAGCCCCATTGCACTGACCCTGCTTTGGCTTTCAAGTAGGGCATCCCGTCCTTTTCCGTCGTCAGATTCCAGACCACGGCGCTGTAACTGCAACAAGCTGGAAATAACCTGCAGGTTGTTTTTCACCCGATGATGAATCTCTCCGATCAGGGTTTCTTTGTCTCTTAACAATAGCTCATTCTCCTGATTGCGTTTTTTCAATCGCTCGTTGAGCAGGAAGAAACCAAGCAGTGCCCCCAGGGCCAGCAGTAACCCTGCACCAGACCAGTAGAGCTGCGTTTGCTTAGCGGCTAGCTTCTCTTTTTGCAGTCGAATTTCGGCTTCCTTTTCTCTTGCTTTATACTTCTCATCAAGTTCCTGGAGGTGTTTGATGTTTCGGACTACCTGCAAGGAATCCTCCTGTGCCCGAATCAATTTTCCGTAATAGACTACGGTATCGTATTGGGTCTGATTCAAGTCAACCGTCTGCAAAGCAATATAAGTCCTTTTCAATGAAACCGGAGCGTTGGAAGTTTCCTTAATTGATTTGACGGCATCTAGCAGTACCGTTCGAGCTTCGGCGTTGCGGCCGACCCTTTGCAAAAGCATCCCCCTGGTGGTCATCCACCAGGCAAACTTCACATCTCCTTCCTCTTTTTTAAGCGTTTCGTAATCTTCAAGCGCCTCGTCATAACGACCTAAAGCAGTATTGGCCCCCATGCGTGCGTTGACTATGTTGCCAAGTACGTACTTCAGCTTGTTTTCTTTCAACAGCTCCATTGCCTCAGCTACCAATACCAAGGACTTCTCCGGGTACCCCAAAAGGTTGAAATTTTCTGCGGCCGTATAAAGTGAGTGGACCAACATATCAACGTCTCCACTCTGCCGCGACAACGCAATGGCCGTTGAATCAAAAACCATCGTCATCGGGTAATCTCCTAAACTTGTACTTAGAGTGGAGAGCAACAGGTGAGTTCTTGCTTCATTTATTTTATCCTCCTTGATTTGGTATTCCTTTACCAGTTCCGTTGCCAGATCGGCGGCTTCTTTGATGTCCCCTCTTCTCATCATTAACCTTAGCTTTACACTGTAAGCAGCTGCCAGTAGCTCCTCCTGCCCCTCATCAACACTAGCACTTTTTATGGCTTTATCCGCATAGATCAAGCCTTGATCGAACTCCCCCAAGTTCATATTGTAGGCACTTCGGTTGACGTAGAGATTGCTGATAAAGGAAGTCTTCCCCAATTCATCGGCCAGGGCAATTGTTTGGTCAAACAAAGTATCGGGCACCAGCTGGCTAGTGTTGATCAGTTCGGCAATAGCCACATTGAGTGCCCGCAGCTGAGTAATATCTCTCGGAGTAGTTAGAATAGCGTCTACTTGCCCGTTCTGCGATTGACCAGAGAGAGCGAAAACGACGAGAAAAATGAGCAACAAGAGAGAGCTACGGAAAAAGGGCATTCGGTTTCAATTTTTTCACTCATACTGAACTCTTTGATCGGACACTATACCATAAGGGGTAAGCAGTAGTATGAACAGAACAACGACAAAGCTGGGCAAAGTAGGTAATTAAAGGTAACGATTCATTACAATATTTCAAAATAAGTTCTGCCAGTCCCTCGGAGCTTCGTCAAAAGATTATCCAGACTTTTATCAAATTCCATAAGCCGATAAGGCTTAAAGATCAGTTCCTGTTCTGCTGAAAATGAAGGAAGGCTTTCAAGGTCGGTGTATCGATTCGCCGTAATCATCAAACAAGGTAAGTTTTGGCTACCCCACAAGAGCTTCGCCAGTACAAACCCATCAGTTCCATCGGGGTAACTACAGTTGATGATGGCCACGTCAAAAATACTGTGCTCGCAGCAATTAAGCCCTTCATCAGGCTCCTCAACCAAACAAACGACCCAACCAGCATCCTGCAAGGATGCTTTCAGTAAATACCCCTGTAAGGGATCCTTCTCAACGATCAAAACATGACGCCCCCCTTTGACCGGATACTCCGGAACTATATTTCGCTCGAACATGCAACAAAGGTAACAAAGCCACAATCGCCAGAAAAGCAAGCATTTCACAGATCGCTCACTGAGAATATCTACCGTTCCCTGAAGCTTAGCCCCCATTGACGGATTACATTTAATTAGTAAATAAAAGCGAAGTAGCTTTGAACAACTGAACAACACAACCAATTTGAACAGTTTTTTTTGAGAGACATTTTGAACAGCATTTTTACTGGAGCAGGCCTAAGGTCTGCTCCAGTTTTTTTTACTTTCCTTTGAAAATACGGCGATAAAGACTTAGTTTGAGTAAAACGTTACGCTATCAAGCAAAAGCCCTATGCGCAAGAAAAGTATTCTTATTGTTGAAGACGAGCCCATCATAGCCGCTGATCTTCAGGATCGGTTATCGGGCCTTGGCTACCATGTAGCAGGTGTTGTAGACACCGGGGAGGAGGCCCTGCATAAAGTGAGCGAACACGTTCCGGACCTTGTTTTGCTAGACATACAGTTAGCGGGTAAACTGGACGGAGTAGAAACGGCGCTCCGCCTTCGTGAAATAACCGATACCTCCTTAATATTTTTGACCAGCAACTCTGACGATGTCACCTTCCGCCGGGCGCGTGAGGCGCAGCCCAAGGCCTTCATTTCAAAACCTTTCCGGGGCAGAGACCTGGCCCACGCCATTGAGCTCGCCATCGGCAGACCAACCAACAAGCAGTCGCCTGAAACGGCTACGAAGCCCTCCCCAGAACGGAAAGAAACAGCCCAGGCATCACAAGATCGGCTCTTCATCAAAGTAAAAGACCGCTTGATTCGGATCATGTTTTCCGATATTCTCTACCTCGAAGCCGACGATTATTATTGTAAGGTTTACACCGAAGACCAAGACTACCTTGCCACTAAAACGCTAAAGAAGCTTAGCGCCCAATTTCCTCCTGATGGCCTTTTTTTTCGTTGTCACCGCTCCTACGTGGTCAACTTAAATCGAATTACCGAAATTGGAGACCTTTGTGTTTACCTAAATAAACATAAAGTGCCCTTAAGCAGATCCAAGCGTGCGGAGGTACTGCATCTTGTCAACAAGCTCTAACGGAATGCATTGACACAATGCATTATTGAAAGCGAGCAAATCACCGTAAGCCCGGACGCGAACGAGTGCGCAGCACAAGTAAACTTTGGGCCACATCAAACCACAACAACCATGACCAGAAAAACCTTCACCCTCCAGGTCTACCCCGACAAAGTAGCCGAATACATAGAGCGCCACAACCCCATCTGGCCCGAAATGGAAGAAATGCTGCACCACCACGGCGTACACAACTATAGCATCCATTTGGCCGACGACGGGACCACCCTCTTCGGCTACGCCGAGATTGAATCGGAAGAAAAATGGGACGCCATCAGCTCTACCGAGGTCTGCCAACGCTGGTGGAAAAGCATGGCGCCGCTGATGCGCACCAACCCCGACGATAGCCCGGAGAGTAAGCCGCTGCGGGAGTTGTTTTATTTGGCGTGAGGTAGTATTCAAGATTAAACTTTCCGCTCCGGTCAACGTCTGAGGAAGTGCCCGAACTTCCTCTAACGATGATTGCTGCCCTCCGTTTGTTCTTGCTCTTTTTCTTTCATGGTGGCAGTCTCCATGGCCAGGCCCTCGTCCGTTTAGAAATGCAAAATCAATAATGCATTCTTCGGCAGCCACTTACCAACCTTTCCCAATGCACTACTTCATTCTTCTGGTAATCTTTGCCCTGTCCACTACCCTATCCGCCCAAGACCAACCCAACATCCTCCTAATCATAGCCGATGACCTCGGCGTAGACCCCCTGAACGGCTACCACGATGCTAACCTGAAGGCCATCACCCCTACCCTGGACAGCCTCCGCGCAGCGGGCATCACCTTCACCAACGCGGCGGCATCTCCCGTCTGTTCCCCGACCCGGGCGGCCATTATGAGTGCAAAGTACGGCATCAAAAATGGTGTCCTGGCTGTGCCTGGCAACCTTGAGGATGAAGACAATACCGTGTTTAAAAACCTTGCGGCCCAGACCGACGACGCCTACAGCAACGCCCTGATCGGCAAATGGCACCTGACGCAGCCGCTCCTGGCCGATGATCCTCCGCTCTTCGGCATCACCACCTTTGATGGCATGCTGCGCGGCGGTGTAAACGACTACTTCGCCTGGAACCGGGTACAAAACGGCACAGAAGCCCTGGAGAGCGAATATGTGACCACTGCCCTGACGAATTCCGCCCTGAACTGGATCGGTGACCAAACCCAACCCTGGTTCCTGTGGCTCGCCCACGCTGCGCCGCATTCGCCTTACCATGTACCGCCGGAAGGCCTGTACTCCATCAACGCTACCGGCAATACCACACGGCAGTACATCGCGATGATCGAAGCGCTAGATTTCGAGGTAGGCCGGATGCTCGGTGCTCTGGAGGAGGGCGTGCGAAACAATACGCTCGTCATCTTCGTAGGCGATAACGGCACGCCCAGAAACGTACTGCAAGACTATCCCAACGGACACGGCAAGGGCACCTTGTACCAGGGCGGCGTGCGGGTTCCACTGATTGTTGCCGGAAAGGGCGTTACCCGGCTCGGAGCGCGGGAAGATGCCCTCGTACACGTAACCGATATTCACGCTACTATTTTAGAGGCGGCGAGGACGCAGGTGCAGGGAGGGCTTTTCAATAGCCTGAGTTTCTACCACTTACTTTCGGACGAAACCGAAGCACAGCCTACCCGGGATTACAACTACATTGAGGTAGAAAATCGTTCGAATCCCGGCACCTCCGGCTGGGCCATCCGTAACGAACGCTACAAAGTGATCAGCTTCGACAGCGGAACACAAGAGTTCTATGACCTCATCGTTGATTCTCTGGAGACCAACAACCTCCTCCCCGCCGGCCTTTCCGAAGAGCAGCAAGCTATAAAAACCGACCTGGAAGCAGAGGCCACTACGATCCGCTCCGGCTGGTCTTGTCGGGACCACATCCGCAACGGCTCCGAAACCGGCATTGACTGTGGTACGGATGCCTGCGGGATGTGTACCACCAGCACCTCCTCCCCCACCCCAGAGCTTGAGCTGAAGCTCTACCCTAATCCGGCTACCGACTACTTTATCGTGGATGCGATGGGCGAACGGATTCAACAGGTCAGTACTTATAGCAGCGACGGTAAGCTGCTGCTGCAAGTTGATGGCGAAGGAATGCGGAT
>CAYWMW010000041.1:12668-21709 GCA_964458975.1 uncultured Lewinella sp.
CTTATAGCAGCGACGGTAAGCTGCTGCTGCAAGTTGATGGCGAAGGAATGCGGATCCTCAGAGTAGATATGAACGCTTTAGAACCGGGAATTTACTTTGTTTACACTTCCACGGTATCAGGAAAGTCCCGCCTAACCCGAACTGTCGCCCGGTAGATAAATTAATCATTATCACATTGTACAGTTTAGCGAAGGCGAAGCCGCAGCGGACAACGGCTCCCTTCTACTCCGGAGAAGAGCTGGGGATGAGGTTACGAGCGAGAGCAAGCAGCCCTAACTAGTGCTAAAACCAAACTTCTGAAACGGTCCATTCGAAACCGCACTCGAAATTTAAAACACTATATATCAACCTATTACCACACAGTCTTTATTTAAAGAAACACAGAAACAACTTCCCTTTCGCGCATACACCCGTACCAAATTTAAAGATTTAAAGATAACAAAAACTTATTTCTTTAAATCTTTAAACACGTTCAAGCCCCACCCCACATCTTTCTTTAAATCTTTAAACACAGCAGTAAAGTCCCCTTTAAATCTTTTTATCTTTATTCCTTTACATCTTTACTTCCTCAAATAAAGAAAAACGCTTATCTTTACATCATCATACACAGACATAAAGAAACACTTACATCTTTAAGCAAAGACATAAGTATTTAAAGAAGGCTTTAAACAAAGACATAATGATCATATCTTCCATCAACTACAAAGGCGGCGTAGGCAAGAGCACGGTAGCGCAGAACCTGGCCGTATCGCTGATACATCAGGGCTACAAAGTCTGCCTGGTGGATGCGGACAATACGAAGGCAACGTCTTCGTGGTCCGACAAACGGGATGAGAACGGCGTAGAGCCCTCCATTCCCTGTATCTCGTTGGTGAACCCCAAGTCTTTCGCAAAGCAGGTCAGGGCCCAGTACGAGCAGTATGACGTGTTGATCATCGATTGCCCGCCGGCACTGTCTCCGATTGCCGTGAAAGCGATGTACGCGAGCCACCTGCTCGTCATTCCGGTAAGCACTACGGGTGGGAGCGACGTCTGGGTATCCGAACAGCTGCTGGAGAAGTTCCAGGAGATCAGAGAGGCTAAGGAGGACGCCGGAGACGATCCGCTCCAGGCCCAACTACTCGTAAATATGTACCGCCGCAACGTAACCCTGCACGAACTGGCCGCTGGCATCGTGGAACAGCTCGCGGAAACCTACCGGGTTGGCGTCTTCGATGTCAGGCTCGGCAACCGCGTCGTCTACGGAGAAGCCAATGTATCCGGTATGGGTGTACTCGAATACGGTAACGACCGTAAGGCTAAGGTGGAAATTAACCGGCTGACTAAGGAGTTGGTGAAGTTGGCTACGGAGTAGGGGAGTCGGGAGTCGGGAGTCGGGAGTCGGGAGTCGGGAGTCGGGAAATTTTTGTCGCTCGGGCCGAGCATCCAAATTTCACACGGTATGTTTTGAAAAAATTATTTACCTTTAAGGAAACAAAGATTTAAAGAAACAAAGATGGCAAAGAAGAACCTCCTGGCGGCGAACCTCAAGCGCCCTTCCCTGAAACGAACGATGCGGGTGAGTGAAGACAAGATGGACGAGGTGGTCCGTAAGGTCGCTGATAATCCGCCGCCGCCGAAGGAGCGGGCTAAAAAGACGTCCGCCCCGGCTTCCAAAACGCCCCCTGCACCTGCGGCCGCGCCCAGTAGTAAGGGAGAAAGGGGAGAAGGGAAGAAAGGAGGAAAGGGAGAAGGGGAAAAGGGTAGGGGAGCAGCCCGCAGGCCCGCTGGCAACAAAGCTAGTTCCGCCAAGTCCGTCCACCCTGCCGAAGGGACCAAGCGGCTTACGCTGGACATCCCCCACAGCCTCCACAAAGAGCTCAAGCTGCTATCCATCCATCAGGAAATTTCGATGAAGGACTACATCATTAGTGTCGTGGAACGGTCGCTGCGGAAGTAGTCCATTCCTTGCTGTAAAGCTTGTTGATAGCGGTTGGAGGGCCTCCTCGTCCGAACCTGTGGTGTAAACTCAGGCCGGTCCAGGAGGCCCTCTGATGGCTTAAAGGTAGGCTGTCTAATCTGACGGTCTTTACCCGTAACGGGTTTTTACCGTTAAAACGCAGAGCGTTTTCTTCGGAATAGCCCCTTTCGCTACGCGGCTACCTCCGGTGGTCCGCCGAGCCTGAGGCGAGGCTTGTTGGAGAGGGGATGGGGTGAGGTTACCACGGGCTGAACGCGACAGATTAGACAGCCCAGGTTTAAAAGTGGTAAATCCCGAAGGGATCCAACACTGGTAACCCAAGACGCAGCGCAACGTAGCCTTGAGTTATAGCGTATCCCGTCCGCAGCGCGGCCTGTAAGCAGTGTCTACAACTATCCTCAATAGCAAAGCCCCCAAAACCTCACAGTAGCAAGTATACCGAATCTAGGACCAGAAGCCCCGAAACATACCACATCTAGGAAAAAAGAGGGGAGGGCACCGTAAAAAAGCCCTTCGCAAAGCTGCGTTCACTTAATTATACCACATCTAGGAATCTACGTACTTTAAACGAATGTGCTCAAAATACTGTATATCAGTTGATTATACTTAATATACCAGATTTAGGTTGTGCCTCCATGCCCGCCGCTTGGTGTACATTTTTCTGCTCGTCCGAAGCATGGTATAGTTAGCTTTTGCGGCAAAAAGCGCCCTTTGGGGTCTTCGAGTGCTCCTGAAGTATACCAGATTTAGGGGTGGAGATGGGCCAATTATACCAGATTTAGGGTCAAATGGGCCCAAAGCACATGCTTTAACTCGATTGGGAGGCTAATTCGCTCTAAAAATAAGAATTATACCATTTGTAGGACAAAAATTTGCAGCGTAGTCTGGTCCAGGCTTTTTTTTTCTTCCACAACTGTACCAAAAGTAGGAATCAGCAGGATAAAGGTGTAGTAACAGCTGCTCAAAAGAAAACCTTAAGAAATAGAACAACTATACCAAATCTAGGGCCTTAGCCCGCTTGCTGTTTTCTTTCTTTTAGTTCTTTTATCTCTTTTAGGCCTCTGTAACATTCTGATAACCAATATATTGTAAGTCTAACTATACCAAATTCAGGTCTAACTATACCAAATCCCGGGCCTGTTATACCAGGATTCGGACAAACTGTACCGCAAATAGGAAAGTTGGATTTCCTAAAGATGGTATCCCTTCCTATAAATGGTATACTTGTTCTTGCGGGGTGAAAAGAG
The DNA here is from genome assembly GCA_964458975.1 of uncultured Lewinella sp. Lineage (GTDB taxonomy): Bacteria > Bacteroidota > Bacteroidia > Chitinophagales > Saprospiraceae > Neolewinella. The sequence continues at coordinate 15,876 of CAYWMW010000041.1, forward strand.
TGTGTTCGCGTCTAACTATACCATACCTTGTGAACAGATATAGTACTGATACCAACAAATATGAAATCGCCTGTTCCATCCATTCCGACGGTGCGCCTGATGGTGCGCAAGTCGAACTCTCTGGTCGAAGCCCGCTATAAGTTCAATATGTGGGAGACCCGCGTGTTCACCAAAATGATCACGATGGTGCGCATGGCCGATGAGGACTTCAAGCCTTACCGGATTTACCTGCGCGACATCATCCAGGAGTTTGGGCTCGACAAAGACAAGGCCAGCTACGAACTGCTCCGCGACGGTGCCAACACGCTGCTGCAAAAGGAAGTCTCCATCTTCCAGGAGACCGAAGACGGCCTGAACGAAACCCGGACGCACCTGATTGTGAGTGCCACCACCCAGGTCCACGGTTCCAACACCAACTACATCGAGGTGACCTTTCACCCGAAGATGAAGCCGCACATCCTGGAGCTGAAGTCCCGCTTCACGGTCTACGACGTAAAGAACATCCTGAACCTGCCGAGCAGCTACTCCGTCCGCATTTACGAGCTGCTGAAGCAGTACGAGAAGATCGGCTACCGCACCTTCGAGTTTGAGGACCTAAAGGAAATCATCGGCGCCAAAGAGATGCACCGCAACTCCAAGGGCAAGGCGGTCGTGAAAGACAACTACCCCCTCTACGGCAGTTTCAACCAAAAGATTCTCAAGAAGGCGCAGAAACATCTCTTACTGCACACCGACCTCTGTTTCGAGTTTGAACCGCTTAAGCAGGGCCGCAAGGTCCACAAGATCCGCTTCATCATCATGCGCAACCCGCGCTACGACGCAACTCAGGTGGACGCCAAAACACCGGAACTTGGTACAATTCAGGTGAGCCACGAGGAAGATGCCGTTGTTGCCCGCCTCTACGTTCAGGTGAGTCAGTACATCGAGGAGCCAACGATGCGCAAGTGGGTGAGTCAGTTTCCGGAGGAGCAAATCCAGTACGGCATCAACTACACCCTGAACCAGCTCAAGTCCGGCAAAGACATCCAGAACGTCGGCGGTTACCTCCACACGATGGTTTCTACGGACAACCTTGTCGCCGCCCGCGCCGCCGAAGAAGAAGAACAGCGCCGCGCCCGCAAAAAACAGGACAAGCGCCGCCGTGAACTCGCCCAGGTAGAAAAGAAGTACGAAGAAATCAACCAGCAACTCATCGACAAGACCGAAACGCTGATGCGCGACGTCTTCGACCGTTACCCCGGCGTGAAGGCCGACGCCTTCGCCAAAGCCAGCAAAAAACGCGGCAGCGGATTTAAGGCCGAACGGTCCGCCGAAGAAAACCTGGCCGATCCGGTTTTTCGTGCTGTCTTCTGCAATAACGTCAAGCAACGCTACCCGGAGCACTTCGCTTCGTTGAAGACACTGGAGGACTGGTGTAAGCGGCTGCGGCGGCAGATGGCACGGCTTAAGTAGGAACTAGGAACTAGGAACTAGAAACTAGAAACTAGGGAACTAGGAACTAGGGAACTAGAGCTGCCGCGGGTACCGTTCGCAGCGCTCCGCTTGCTCACCTTTGGCAAATGGCCCCAGCGGTAGCCTAGTTCCTAGTTCTCTAGTTCCTAATTTCTAGTTCCTAACCTGGCTAGTCTCAATCCGAGACAACTCCTCAAGTTCCCCCCGGTCAAACATAGCCGTCAGGTCATCAAGCTTGGTGCCGATTGGGGCTTTGTAGTTAACGTAATCCTGGAAGACGATGCCGCCGACGACGCGGGGATTGTAGGCGCTGCGGAAGCGGACACCGCCGCCGTTTGTTTTGTAGTCGTAGGCGAGGTAATCGATCCGGTCGGTTCGTTGGTTGATCCAGTAGCGGTAGTTGTCGTCGTGGTCAACGCCGCCGCCTTCTTCGGCGAACTGGACCATGAGGGTGTAGTAGGCCTTGCCCTTGATGTTGGCGGGCGGCAGCAGGGTCAGTTGTACGGCGGGGTCGAGCAGTTTGTGGGGAAGGGTAGCGAAGTAGACGACGGAGTTGAGGGATTCGCTGTACTTGGCGATGTCTTTTGCGGAGAGCTTGACTTCGGTGCCGTTTACGGTGCGGGTGAGTTGGCCGTTGTCGAGTACGTCGATGGTGGTGGAGCCGTCTTTTTCTTCGGTTACCGAGTAGCGGAAGTTGGTGCCGTCGTTGCGGAAGGTGTAGGTTTTGTCGCGGAAGACGAAGCTGTAGTTGGCCGAGTCATAGCGTTTACCGCCGTGGGCTTCTACCGTCCGGTTCAGGACTTTTTCGGCATCGGATAGTGCTTTGGGCGCTTTGGCTGTTTCGGTAGTGGGCGCGGTCCTGAGATCCGGCTTTGCCTCGTCGGGATCACGCATTGCATTCTCCTGCTTATGCGCGGCCGCAGGTGCAGTGGAGGTTAAGGGGCTTTGGTCTTCCTGCTCCTGGGTTTGGGGCTGACAGGCGGTGAAAGCTATTGCTGACAACAGCAGGAGGGCGGTAAAAACATTATTCATACGGTACATTTTGTGGGTGGTACTGGCCGATGCTCACTCCGCGTGCGAGTTTACGATGCAGCCTCCGGCTGCGAGACAGTCTCTAAAAACCTCGCGCTCAGAGCGCGCGCGTCATAAACTTGCTCACGGGGTGATCATCGACCAGGTTAAACGAGCAGGATGGCCAGCGCCGCAGCCGTCTCCCCCCGCTCAAGGTAAGTCCGGGCCAGACGGTGCAGCGATGCCGCCCCCCCCGCTTTAGCTACCCGTACGGCTTCCATCCCGGCGAAGACCTCGATTTCCGCCGCAGTTGGCAACCGCTCAACGTTGCCGAGCCGGCCGAGGTTGTTGCCGGTCAGAACCGTAGAATGTCGGATACGGACAGGCAGCCCGTCGATGCCGATGCCCAGGGAGCGGACGGGCTTGGGGATCTCGAAGAGGGCTTCCGGTACGGCGCGGATGTAGTCGGCTCCGCCCATGCGCCCGACGAGGTCGAGGGCGCGGATGTCCAGCTGGCCGTCTTCGCCGAGGTACTCCTCTTTGACGTGGATGCGGACGACGCGGGCCAGGATGAGGTTGCCGGCCATCGGCCCGTCGCCGAGGGCAACGACGCGGTCCACGACGCACTCAAAGGAGACCGGGCTCTCGCCCACTCGGGGCGGTGTTATTACCTCACTTTGCACCTGCGTCAGCGCCGCCTTCTCGAACTCATTCACACCGGCAGGGTAGGCCGTGCTCGTCAACGACATCTGCTCCACGATGGCGTGGTTGACGATGTTGATCGTCACCTCCGGCACCGCCCGGACGTTGTTGAGCGTGTCCTTCGCGGACCCATCTCGCCCACTCAGCAGCGGCGCGAAGGCCAGCAACGGCGGATCACCACTGACGACGTTGAAGAAGCTGTATGGGCTCAAGTTTACCTTGCCTTCCGCATCGACCGTGCTGGCAAAACATATGGGACGGGGCGCTACTGCTCCGGAGAGGTAGGCGTAGGCTTCGCGGGGGGAGATGGTGGTGGGGTCTATGGTCATTAGGGGATTCGAAATTGAGAATTCAACATAGAAAATTTGCTGTCGCTGTTATCTGCTCCCTGCGCTCGTTTGGGGGATTAAAACTCAAACCTCCCCCATCCACGTTTATGCTGGGCGAGGAGGAGTAAATCTTGTTTGGCGGTTTTGGCGCAGAAGCGTTGAATGAGTTCGCGGGCCTTTTCGCGCAGGCGATCCAGCCGTTCTTCGGAGGAGTAGCCGTTTTCGTGCATCTCCTGGCTGAGGACCTGAAGGGCGGAAAGGGTCTTGAGTTCTTCGGGGGTGGCGTAGTCGCGCATATTCTTCCTGGCGTCGGACTGGGGGAATTTGATGCGCCATTCCTGGGCCGTCATGCCCCAGAGGGCGAGGTTGAGGATGTCGGCTTCCACGCTGGCGATTCGTTTTTCAAAAAGAGCATCGGCGGCGGGCGGCAGGGCGGAGAGGGCGGCTCCGGTGACGAGGGGGTAGGTCTCGGCGGCCAGCTCACGGGCGAAGCGTTGTTCGAGGTGCTGGCGGCCCAACAGCGCGTCGTTCATCTGGCGGAAGGCGGCTACGGTCATTACGTAGAAGTTGGGGTCGAGCCAGTTGGCGAAGTGCACCGCCCAGTCGATATGACCATAAGTGCCTCCATAACGACCACGACGAGATTCTATTCCAATGCAACCGGCCTCGGTAAGGTCTTTCACAGAAACGTAGTGTGCGTTTTGACCAGCTTCCCGTTTAATTCCTTCGAATTCGAAGGATTTAAAATCTGGGTTGTTTAACTTTTCCCAGGATTCAAAGAAGGCAATCGAGTTCGCATTGCGCATCCAGTTTTGAATAAAAAGATTCGATGGCCCTTTCATTTTTGAGATGTCAGTTAGACAAACGTAACCGTTTTTATCGTCTATCCTAACATTTTCGGTCCCAATTGTAATGTCTGACATAATCTGTGTTTAAAGCTAAGGGGCCGCGAGCGCCATTTTTTAAACGGATAACTTATTGTTCCGCGACCCCTAAGGTACGGGTTGTCTATCTAATTTTAGATGAAGATTTCAGGACGAATCCTAAATCCTTCGAATTCGAAGGGTATGGATTTGGAGACTGTTTGTGACGCATGCTTTTAGCCTCGTTGTTGGTAAATATACTGGTTTAAACCACTTGCCCGACAACGCTCCCCAGCTCCAGCTGCACCCCATCCCGCTCCCCCCAGGCCCGCATCGTCACCGTATCCCCATCGGCGAGGAAGGCGCGTTCGGAGCCGTCATTGAGGAGGAAAGGCTTGCGCCCGCCTGCGGAGATTTCCAGCAGAGAACCGTAGGAGGAAGCGTCTTTGCCGGAGATCGTACCGGAGGCCATCAGGTCGCCAGTGCGCACGTTGCAGCCGTTGCTGGTGTGGTGCGCCAGCTGCTGCGCCATGCTCCAGTAAAGGTATTTGGTATTGGAGCGGCTGACGACGGTCGGTGTACCATTTTTAGGGGTCAGGCTTACTTCCAGTTTTATATCAAAATTAGGGGCGCGGTCGCGGGATGCAAGGTAGGGTAGGGGGCTGGGCTCTTGCGCCGGGCCGGGGGTTCGGAACGGAGTGAGGTCGTCCAGCTCGGTGATCCAGGGAGACAGGGAGGAGGCGAAGCTTTTGCCGAGGAAGGGGCCGAGGGGGACGTACTCCCACTTCTGGATGTCCCGCGCACTCCAGTCATTGAACAGGGCGATGCCGAAGATGTAGTCTTCCGCCTCGTCCACCGGAATGGGCTCGCCGAGCGTGGAGTCTTGGCTGATGACGAAGGCCATCTCCAGCTCAAAGTCCAGCCGTTCGGAGGGGCGGAATTCAGGCGCGTCCATGGCGTTGGTTTTTACCTGTCCGGAGGGGCGCTTGATGTCCGTCCCGGAAACGACGATGCTACTGGCGCGGCCGTGGTAGCCGACGGGCAAATGCTTCCAGTTCGGCAGCAGGGCGTTCTCGGGGTCGCGGAACATCTTGCCCACGTTGGTGGCGTGCTCAATGCTGCTGTAAAAGTCGGTGTAGTCTCCGATGCGGACGGGGAGGTGCATGGCCACTTCGTCAACGGAGAGGAAGGCTTCGGGGTGGTCCGCATGGCCCTCCAACCAGCTTTGCACCTGCTGCCGAGCCCGAACGTGTACCGCTTTGCCCAGGGCCATAAACTCGTTGAGGAAGGGTTCGTAAAATACGCTCGAATCGAAGTCGAAAACGCCCAGCTCGGCCAGTACGCTCAGGTCAACAACGCGGTCTCCGTGGCGGATGCCGACGCGGGGGGATTCGTTTTGGTAGGAGAAGATGCCGTATTGCATGTTGGGTGGGGGTTAGGAATTAGAAACTAGGGAACTAGGAACTAGGGCTGCCGC